>NZ_JACOFQ010000021.1:0-142917 GCF_019455395.1 Bradyrhizobium sp. BR 10261 | reverse complement strand
GTTGCCATTGCCACCGAACGCGCCGCCGGTGTGCAGGATGCGGACGTCCTTGAGGTTGGCGATCGGCCTGACCATCTCCGCCAACGCCGAGGGCATCGTCTCGATCCGCTTCTTGGCGATCTCGAAATCGATGACGTTGCTGCCGAGCTTGTTCTGCGCCTCGTTCTTCATGGTGATGACGGCAGCCTCTGCCTCACCGATGTTGCGCACGCCAACCGCCTTGATCTTGTTGGATTCAGCTTCGGCGGTCGCCAGCGTCTTGACGGCCTCGGCGCGGTCGAGCGAGGCCCGCTTCTCGGCTTCAGCCGCGACGATCAGCTCGGTCGATTTGCGTTCGGCCTCGGTGCGTGCGGCAAGCACCTGGGTCAGACGGGCACGGTCTGCGACCTCGACGGCGCGCGCGGTGACCACCTTTTCTTCGGCGGAAACGGCAAGCGCTTCGGCCGTCTTGGCCTCGGCCACGGCTTCCGAGGTCTGCTTGCTCTTGGCCGCGATCTGGATCTCGTTCTCCTGCGTGGCGATCTGGATCTCGCGCTGCGCGTCGGTCTTGCGCTTGTTGATCGCAAGATCCGACTCGATGACCGCGGTCTCCTTGATTTGCTTCGCGCCCGCTTCCTTCTCGGCGACCGCCCGATCGGTGTCGATGCGGGCATTCTCTTCCGTCAGGCGCGCGGTCTGGGTTGCGGTTGCGACCTCGGCGCGCGTGCTCGCAGTCTTGTTGGCGATGTCGCGCTCTTGCGACAGCTCGGCCTCCTTCTTGGTCCGCTCGATCCCCAGCGTCTGCTGGCGCGCTTCAAGATCCTTCTGGGCGATCGCGACTTCGTTGTCGCGCACGATGGCGTTCCGGTCACGGCGGCGGGTCTCGGTGATGGTCTTGAGCTGGGTCAGACCTTCGGCGTCGAAGAAGTTCTCGGGGTTGAAGAACTTGACGTCGGTCTGGTCGAGTTTTGTCAGTGACACCGACTCCAGTTCGAGGCCGTTGGATTTCACGTCGGACTCGACCGTTGCCTGCACGTGCTTGACGAAGTCGCTGCGCTTTTCCTGCAATTCCAGGATGGTCATGGTCGCCGCCACCGAGCGCAGGCCGTCGACGAATTTCGCCTCGACCTGGTTGCGCAGGGCTTCGGCGTCATTGGTCAGCGCGCCCAAGGTCTGGCTCGCGAGCGCAATGCTCTCGTCGTCGGGGCGAACGCGGACGTAGAATTCGGCGACGATGTCGACGCGCAGCCGGTCCTTGGTGATCAGGGATTCCCGCTCCTTGCGCTCGACCGTGAGCCTGAGCGTCTTCAGGTTGACGCTGGCATAGGAATGGAAGATCGGCAGGATCATGGCGCCGCCGTCGAGCACGACCTTCTTGCCGCCGAGGCCGGTGCGCACGAAGGCTTCGTCGCGCGTGGCGCGCTTGTAGAGGATGGTGAAGATGATGCCCAAAACGACGATCAGCGCGACGCCGATCATGGCCGGGACTGCGATGTCGAACATAACTTTCTCCGCTAATGGACTTGCTGGCTTAGAGTTGCTTTGGTCGGTTTGAGTTCATCGTCTGCCTTCACCGCGACGAAACGGGTGTCGACACGATCGACCAGGAGGACGAGGGTTCCCTGCGGCAGCGGCGCCGAGTCCGGTGCTGCAACCGCAAGCACGAAGTGGCGGTTGCCGTGGATATCGGCGACGCTGACGCGACCGGGCGGGCCCTGGTCGAGCGGGCCGACGACGACCTCACCGACGCGGCCGACGAGATCGCCGAGGCCGATAACGTAGCTTTCATCCTTCGGAATGATCCGGGCGATGCCCCGGCTCGCGCCGCGGATCAGCGGGACCGAGACGACGACCGCCGCCAGCGAGGCGATTGAAGCCGGCAAGGGCCCGGCCACCATCCGCGCGACGTCCTGGATCAGGAAGCCCGTGATCGAGAAGGCGCCGAGCGCCAGCAGCAGAAAGATCAAGAGCGGCACGCCGCCGACATTGATCCAGGAGATGGCGTTGATCACGCCATTGTCGCTGGGATGGCTGAAATCGATGCTGGTGCCGAGCACCTCGCTCAAGGAGGCCCCGACCAGCATCGTGACCACTTCGAGCGTGCCGACGATGAGGATCATGGCCGCCGCGATCGCGAACGGACGGACCTCCGGCGCCATGACGTGTTCGAGCAATGCGCTCATGACACGATACTCTTCAGGAGCGCGACTTCAACCGCGCGAGCCTTGCCGCAATCTCCTTGTCGCGATGCAGCGCGCTGAGCTCGTCGATGTCGCTGGAATACGGAATGCCCGCCGGCACGCCGGTGACGCGCGCCACCGCCCTGCCCGCCCGCAGCGCCTTTGCCGCGGCGGAGCTGCCGCCGCGCTTACGCGGCGAGTGCGAAGCGTGGTGGCTTGCTTCCGCCTCGCTCGTTGCGAGATCGACGCGGCGCTGCTCGGCATCCTGCAGCGCCGAGAGCACGGCACGCAGCGATGTCACGCATTGCTCGATCTTCTCGTTGTTCTCGTCGATGGCGCGGGAGAGCACCTCGAACTGCGCCTCCAGATCCATCTGCCGGGCGATGCCGGCGCGGGCGAGATCGTCGCGGCCGTCTGTGATCGCGCCCTCGATCTTGGCGGCAAGATCGGTCATCTCGCGCTCGATCTCGGTGCGGCGGGCGTTGAGGCGGTATTCCTCGGCGCGGGCAGCGGCGAGTGCATCGCGCGCCTCGCTCTCGGCGCGCTCGATCTCGCGGATGGCCTGGCCCACGACTTTCAGCTTGTTGTCGCCTTCCGCCTGCTCGATCGCGTCATAGGCGATGCCGGCGATCAGACGCCCGACCCGTGACAGGAAATTCTCGGGAGCGGCTGCGATGGTATCCATAGCGTTCTCCTCCTCTGGCAGACTGTTCGGCGTGACGCCGTAGTGAACCTCGAAACCGTCGTCGGTGCGGATCAGGTGGGCGGGCACGCTCCGCCCCCAGCCCTCCGCGTAGCCGGCATAATCGAAGGGCACGCTGAAGCGCCCCTGCACGGTCGAAATCGAAATGGTGGCCGGGCCCTTGATCTTGGCGAGCTTGTCGTCGAGCGGCAGGCGGCGGCCTTGCGCCGCGCGGTACTCGGCGCGGTCGCGCAGGCCCAGCGTCACCAGCCGCGACGGTAGCGCGGTCTCCTTGCGGATCGGCTCATAGGCGTGGGCGTGCAGCAGGACGACGTTGGAGCCCACATTGTGGGTCCGCGCGACCTCATCAAGGATCTCCATCATGCGGTCATAGGCCTGGAACGTCGCCTCCATCGCGGCCTTGGCGGCCGGGTCAGGGGCAAGCCGGTATCGAAGCGCCGATGGCGCGTTTCGGGGCGACGGGTTCATGGAAAGCACTAAAGCACCATTTTGGTGCTTTACAAGGGAGAAGGTCGATCAATTTCCACTGATCCTGATGCACTCTTTGGGTTAGTCGCCGTCGCCTGGGGCCGCGTTCAAGGCCGGCCATCACTCCTAAGTCACCGCCGATCAAGACTTCTTGCACGCGCCGGTTGCAATTTTACGCAAATCGGGAAGCTGAAATCGCTCCCCACTCTTCCCCGGCGGATCATCCGACTGTTAATCGGATGGTCGTCACTTCCCTTCCCCTTATCCAGAAACGCAGCTCCGACCGGGAAACATCGATGACTGCTCCGCATCAGGCAGCCGGCTCTAGTGCTCGAAGCGCCCGGTTGCTCCGGGCTTTCGCAGCCGAGATCGTCCGCGCACTGGCGGTGGCACTGCTCGTCTGCATCAGCTGGTCGACGGCTCAGGCCGAGACCGCCAGGCTCCGCGTGGCGACCCGCATCGTGCCGCCAATGGTTGTCGAGAATAACGGCGTGCTGGGCGGCTTCAGCATCGAGCTCTGGAACAGCATCGGCAAACGGCTCAATCGCGAGACCGAATATGTCGTGTTGCCCGATGTGAGCGAATTGCTCGGAGCGGTGGCAAGTGGACGAGCCGATCTCGCCATCGCGGCAATCTCGATCACGTCGGAGCGCGAGGACAGGTTCGACTTCTCGCAGCCGATCATGAACTCGGGCCTGCAAATCCTGGTGCGCGGCACGGCCGTCAATGTCGAAGCCAATCCGCTCCGCGAGCTGATGCAATTGTTCTTCTCGCGCACCCTGCTGGTCTGGCTCGGCATTGCGCTGCTCCTGATCCTCGTGCCGGCGCACCTGATGTTCCTGGTCGAGCGCACGCATCACAGCGGCATCATTCCAACCAAAAAATATTTTCCGGGGATTTTCCATGCGATGTTCTGGGCGGCGGGCACGCTGGCCACCCAGGCCGATCAGATGCCGCGGCACTGGATAGCCCGGATCGTGGCCGTGCTGTGGATGTTCACGGGGGTGGTGTTCGTCGCGTTCTATACAGCCCAGCTGACGGCTTCACTGACGGTGCAGCAGATCAAGGGGCCGATCAACGGCCAGCAGGATCTTGTCGGCAAGACCGTCGGCAGCACGCGCGGCAGCACCGCAACCGCCTATCTGAACGAGCTCAGGGCAGAGGTTCGCGAGTTCGAGAAGGTCGATGACCTCTACAAGGCGCTGCTGGACCAGCAGGTCGACGCCGTCGTGTTCGATGCACCCGCCCTGCTCTACTACACCACTCATGACGGCCGGGGACTGGCGCGGATTGTCGGCGACGTCTTTCACAAGGAAGACTACGGCATTGTCTTCCCAACCGGCAGTCCTTTGCGCAAGCAGGTCAACGAAGCCCTTTTGGGGCTGCGCGAGAACGACACGTATCAGCGGATCTACGAGGAATGGTTCGGCAAGCACTAGAGCGCGATGAGACCGGATTGAATCGTCATGGGGCTGGCCGTCATGGCCGCCGGCAGATCAAATCGATCTCGATCAACGCATCGTAGGCAAGCCCGGTCACGCCGACGCAGGTGCGGGCCGGAAGGCAACCGGGTGCAAAGTACGTGCGGTAAGTCTCGTTCATCATGGCGTAGTCTTCCTTGAAGCGAGTCAGGTACACGCGCGTCATCACCACGTGCTCGAGGCCGAGATCGAGGCCGGCGAGCACGACCTTCAAATTCTCCATCACGGCATGGGTCTGCGCAACGATGCCGTCGGGCAGGACGCCCGGTGCGTTTGGCGTATCCGGCATCTGGCCGGTGACGAAGACAAAGCCGTCGGTTTCGACGGCGTGGCTGAAGGGCGCGACCGGCTTCGGTCCGCCGCTGATCATGTGGAATTTCACTCGAATTATCCCTGGGTTTTAGACGCGTGCCGAAACAGGCGCTTGCTGAGGATGGCGTGCACGCCCCAATTGCCGTCGACCACCTGCGTCACGCCGAAATCGACAGCGGCCGACATCAGCGCGATCGCCTCGTCCTCGCTGAGGCCCTTCACGTTCATCAGGAAGCGCCGCATCTTGCGGAACGCGTCCTTCATGGCGAGGTCGAGCGAGGATGTTGCATAGACCTCGCTCTGGCCCTGCGCGCCGAACTCGGCGAGATAATTGGGATGGCTGAAGCCGGTCAGCACCCAATCGGTCGCGGTCTCGATCAGGGGATAAGAGAGATCGGCAAAGGGCCGGCCGGCGAGATCGGCCTTCTTGTGCAGGATCACCTCGAACGTGCCGGTCATCGAGCATTCAATCGCGGTGCCGCTGAGCTCGCCGTCCCCCTGCGTGGCGTGGGAGTCCCCGACCGATAGCAGTGCGCCGGGAACGGACACCGGCAGATAAACGGTCGATCCCTTGCCCAGCCGCCAATTGTCGAGGTTGCCGCCGAAATAGGAGGGCGGAACCGAGTCGACAAAGTCGACCTCGCGCGGCGCTACCGCGATTACGCCGAAATGCGGCCGAAGCGGAATACGGACGCCGTCGAGCACGGCATGCCGGCGCTTGATCGTAGCAGGCGCAACGGGAATGCCAGGATAGTCGTAGGTGGCGTGCACAACACCGAAGGGATCGGTCTGCGGTTCCCAGCGGTAGGAATAAAGCGCGCGGGCGTGCGGCTCCACGGCGTCGTCGAAGATCTCGTAGATGGTGACGATCTCGCGCGGCTTCGGGCCGCCGAGAAACTCGTTGTAATGATAACCCCACCACGCCGCCACCGAAGAGCCGAATACGCGACCCGCATGGTCCGGGCTACGACTTGCGCGAGGCACGATGTCGAGAATGCGCACCTCCAGCACGTCGCCGGGCTGCGCGTCCTTCACCGCAACGGGCCCGGTGCAGATGTGGACGCCGAACCCCTCGCCGGCACCACGACCAAACACGCTGGCGTCCATAGGGCCTGCGCCGCGGCGGTCGACGTTCTTCCTGGCGGCCGTCCAGCCAAACACGCTTTCGGCGCCGGGATCGCCTACGATCATCATCTCCGGCGCATCCGAGGCGTGCTGGGTCAGGGTCTCGATCGTGATGGTGTCGCCAGAAGCGATCTCGATCTGCGGCGGCAGCGAGCGGCTGAAATAGCCCCAATGGACGCGACCGGCCTCGACCGGGAGATGATGATGCCGTTGCCCGGCGGTTCTCGCCTCCTCGGTGTCCGTGCGGAAGACATTGCTGCGGGCCTCCGCGCTTGCATGCACGCGCAACTGCGCAAGCGCCTCTTGCGGCCAGCCGCGCTGACCGGCAAGACCGTGCTGCAACGTCGCACGCTCGGCTTCCTGTTGGCGAAACTCGCGCGGCGCGAGGCCAAAGCGATGGCGGAAGGCGCGGCTGAAATGGGCGGAATCGCCAAAGCCATAGGCATAGGCGATTTCCGAGATCGAGCGATGCGCTTCGGTTGGGCTCGACAGATCGGCCCAGGCGCGCTGGAGCCGTCGCTCGCGAACGTAATGGGTAAAGTTGTCGCCTACCGTTTCGAACAGCTTTTGCAGGTAGCGCTCGGAAATCCCTTCAGCCTGTGCGACGCGCACCGGCACCAGATCGGGATCGCCGAGGCGGCGCTCGATGGTCTGGCAGATCCGGTGCAGCAGCGCGGCCTGCGTCGCGCTCGATCCCGCGTCTGACGTCGCGGTGGCCTGCTGATGGGCGAGCGTCAGCAGGAGATCGACCAGCGACTGCGCGACCGCATTCCACTCGGCATCGCCAAGTGTGTCGAGCGTGCGCGCGGTCGCGTCCAGCAAGCGGGCGAAGACGTCAGCGAATCCGCCCGATGGAACGACGCGGGGCTCGCCGAGCCGAGGTTTGCCGGACAGGCGCCCATGCAGCGCCTCCGAGGTCACGGCCAGTACGATGGCGCGCATGTCGCGCTGGAACACGATGCTCCAGTCGCCGCTGCGCGGCAGCAACACCAGATGGCCAACCGGAACGATGCGATGACCGCCCGTGCTTTTCAGCACCATGCCATCCTCGACCGGCATCAACGCGATCGGCGGATCGTCATTCGCTTGCGCGAGCGGTGCGACGCTCTGCGCCCCCGCGGCCATGCGCGTCAGCGCGACGCCTGTGGCATGACGACGCGAGGCGGTCGCGTGCCCGTCATAAAACGGATTATTCGCCGCCGGTCGCAGGCCGACCGCAGCCAGCACGTCCCGCCAGGCTTCAGGGCGGTCGTCTTGCGCGTAGGACTCGCTCGTGAACGGGCGAAAACTCATCGGATCGACCCAGATTGCGCTCGATCGAAGCAACCTCTGTGCCAGACGCACGCGGTCATCCGTCGCAGCGACGGGCCGCAGATGAGGTTTGTTGGTCACGTGGTCATCTCGAAAACGGACTTGCCTTCAGAGTGTTAGAGCCCGATGTCTACATCGAGCACGCTGCGTAGCCCGGATGGAGCGAAGCGTAATCGGGCCGCCATTGTCGCTGTCCCGGATTGCGCTTCGCTCCATCCGGGCTACTGGGCGTCAGTCGCACCGAAACATGTTCTTTCTGATCGTGCCGTGGACGCCCCAATTGGCATCGACGACCTGGGTGACGCCGAAATCGGCGCCCACCGACATCAGCGAGATCGCCTCGTCCTCGCTGAGACCATGCACGGTCATCAGGAACCGGCGCAGTTTCCGGAACGCATCGCGCATCGCGCGGTCGAGGCTCGAGTGGTTGGCAATCTCGGTTTGTGCGTCGGCACCGAGGGCTGCGAGATAGTTCGGATAGGTGAAGCCATAAAATGACCAGGCGCGGTCGGTCTCGAGCATGGGATGGTCGAGGCCCTCGAGATGGGTGCCGGCCAGATCAGCCTTCTTGTGCAGGATGAACTCGAAATCGCCGGTCAGCGAGGTCTCGATCGCGGTGCCGCCGAGCTCACTGTCGCCTTGCGCGGCATGAGGATCGCCGACCGAGAAATAGGCGCCTGACACCGCGACCGGATAGAACATGCGCGCGCCCTTGCCGATGCGCCAATCGTCGATATTGCCGCCGGTGTAGCTCGGCGGAATCGAGCTGACGAAATCGGCCTCCGACGGCGCGAGGCCCATGGTGCCGAAGTGCAGTCGCGCCGGCACCTTCACGCTCGGGAGGATGTTCCCGCGTTTCCTGATGGTCGCGTGGTCGACACGGACGCCGGGATAATCGATGGTCGGATGCACGATGCCGTCGGGGTCGGTCTGCGGGGTCCAGACGTAGTTGTAGACGGCTTTCGCGTAGGGCTCGCCTGAGGTGTCGAGCTCGAAGATGGTGACGACCTCGCGCGGCTTCGGCTCCTCGATCAGGTCGTGATAGTGAAAGCCCCAATTCGCCGCGACATTGGAGCCGAAGCAGCGGCCGGCATGGCAGGCGCTGCAGCTCGGCCGCGGCCTGATATCGAGGATGCGCACCTCAAGAATATCGCCGGGTTCGGCGCCCTCGATTGCCACCGGGCCTGTGAGGAGATGCACGCCGATCCCCTCGCCTGCGCCGCGGATGAACGGCCCTTCGGTCGGGCCTGAGCCGCGGCGCGCCACCGCCTTGTGCTCGCGCGTCCAATGGAACACGCTCTCGGCGCCGGGATCGCCCGCGATCATCCGCTCGTAATCGTCATTGGCGTGATGGGTGAGCGTCTCGATGGTGGCGCGATCGCCCGAACGCAGTGTCAGCGCCGGCGTAACTTTCTTGGAGAAATAGCCCCAGTGGACGGTTTTCGGCGAAACCGGCAGCGTGAAATGCTTCATGAGGTGGCCTCTTCGGGAGTCTTGAACGTCGCGGATGCGGGGCTCATCGCACCGCCTCCGGGGTCCTGGCGGCTTCCATCACGCTGAGGAAACGTGCGGTCAGCGGATTGCGCGGGTTGGAGAGCACCTCGTGCGCCGGCCCCTCTTCGATGATCGCGCCGCCGCTCAGGAAAGCGACGCGGTCGGCGACCTCATCGGCGAAGCGGATCTGATGGGTCGAGATGATCATGGTGAGGCCATCGTCGATGGCGAGACGGCGGATCACCTCCAGCACCTCGTTGACGAGCTCGGGGTCGAGCGCCGAGGTCGGCTCGTCCAGCAGCAGCACGCTCGGGTTCGGCGCCAGCGCGCGCGCAATGGCGACGCGCTGCTGCTGGCCACCGGAGAGATGCCGCGGCAGTGCGTCGGCACGATGTGAGAGACCGACGCGGTCGAGCAGCTCGGTGGCGCGGCGATCGGCGTCGATCCCGGTCATGCCGTGCACCCAGCGCAGCGGACCCGCGATGTTTTCCCGCGCCGACAGATGGGCGAACAAATTGAATTGCTGGAACACCATGCCGACGCCGACGTTCGCGCGTTCGTTGGCGATGGCCCGTGGCGACAATGGCTTGCCGTCGTCGGCAAAGCCGAGGCGGCGGCCGCCGACGCGGACGGAGCCGTTGTCCCAGTTTTCGAGATGGTTGATGCAGCGGAGCAGCGTGCTCTTGCCGGAGCCGCTGGGCCCGAGCAGCGCAACCACCTCGCCGACGCGGACCGTGAGGTCGAGGCCGTCGAGCACCTTCTGCCTGCCGTAGCTCTTGGTGAGACCCTTGGCCTCCACCGCGATATTGTTGCGCGCGATCGTGGCGGCGCGGCGGGCGCGCTGTTCGCGGGTCAAGGCCAGCGGTGGCGTGTCCGCAAGCTCGGCCGGCGCCGGTTCGGGATCGGCCAACGCGGTCTCGGCGAACGTAAGCTTGGTGGCGAGATCGACGCGCCTCCACGGCAGGTAATCGGCGAGCTTGCGCTCACGGTTGCTTGTGCGGTCGAGGTCAAGCAGCCATTCGACGAACAGCTGGATGCCGCTAATAGTCGCGGTCAATACAAGATAGAGCAGCCCCGAGGCGAAGAAGATCGAGAAGAAGTCGAAGGTCGAGGACGCCAGCTGCGTCGAGCGCAGCGTCAGCTCCTGCACCGCGACGACGGAGGCAAGCGAGGAATTCTTCAGCGCGCTGACGGCCTCATTGCCGAAGGCCGGAATCATGGTGCGGATCGCCTGCGGCGCGATCACGCGCCACATCAGTATCCGCGGGGTCATGCCGAGTGCCTGGCCTGCCGTCACCTGCCCGCGATCGACGCCGAGCACGCCTGCACGCAGCATCTCAGCGATGAACGGCGCTTCGTTGCAGGCAAGCGCGAGACCTGCGGCCAGCACCGCCGGCAGCTTGATGCCGATATGCGGCAGCGCGTCGTAAGCGAACACCATCTGGAGGATCAGCGGCGTGCCGCGGAAGATCACGGTGTAGCCCCGGGCGATCGCCGCCGGCACCCAGAAGCGGGAGAGCTGCATGCCGGCGAGGATCAATCCTAGGATCAATCCGCCGCCGAGCCCGAGGGCAGTCACCTCGAGGGTAAGCTCGATGCCCTCGAGCAGATACGGCATGCTCAGGTAATGGAGGAACAGCGACATCAATCGGCCGTCAGGACGTCCGGCTCCTTGAAGTTGTTCACATCGAGCTCATGCTTCTTCAGAAGCTCCATGTGAATGCCGGCCTTCTGCACCTCGATCAGCGCAGCGAGCACCGCGTCGCGGAACTTCGGCTTGTCCTTCGGGACGGCAATGCCGACCGAGTACGGGATCGTCACCGCGATCGCTTTCTCCAGCTTGTCCGGATAGGCCTTGACCGCGCTATCGACGGTATTGACGTCGTTGACATAGGTGTCGGCGCGACCGGCCAGGATCGCCTGGATGCAGTTGGCGTTGTTGTCGTAGAGCTGGACCGTCGGCTCCGCCTTGCCGGCCTTCTTGCACTCGGGCATCAGCGCCTGGACCAGCGGCACCTCGACAAAACCGGTGTTTTCGGCCGCGGCTGCGCCGCACATCGACATGTTGATGCCGTTGATGCCCTTCGGATTGCCCTTGGCGACGAGCACGCCGTCGAATACCTTTGAGTAGGTAATGAAGTCGGCCGCCTTGGCGCGCTCCTTGGTGGCGTAGATGTCGGAGATCACGATGTCGGCCTGCCCTGCGGACAGCGTCGTCAGGAGCGCTGCGAACACCACCGGCTTGTAAGTCAGCTTGAAGCCGAGGCATTCGCCGATGGCTTCGCCGAGATCGATGTCGAAGCCGATATATTTGCTGGGATCCTTCGGATCGATCGTCTCATAGCCCGGCGTGTGCGGGTTGATGGCGTTGACGAGCGTCTTGCCCTTCCAGTCCGGATATTTCTCCTGGAGAGCGGCGCAGGCGGCGGGCGCCGCGGCCTGTGCGCTCGACGGTGCCACGGCAACGAGGCCGACCGCGATGGCGGCGCCGAGCGCGGCCGTGTGCCACGGCAATGCGCGCGACATCCCCCGCCGCATGTGGTGCAGTTTTTGGGGCAAAACCCGTCTGTCCATCTCATGCTCCTTCGAATTGTCATGGCGTTGGCCATGTTCCAGATCTCGGGAGGGAGCCTAGGTGGAGGGCGAGCCGAAAAGCTTGTCCGCCGGCGTACAAAAAATTGGATGGAAGCGGCCCGCGATTTGGGCAGTCGGCTGCACAAAAACTGTTCCCGCGGGAGGCGCATTGCGGCACGCAATTCCGAATTCGGAAGAACCAAATGGTCTCGTCCTGCGCAATAATCCACGCAATCTGGAAATCATCTGGTGAGGCCATTTGACAGAGATATGCCGATATCTCGCCCAGATACGGCGAGGGCGAACCCATCTGCGGTCGGAATCCACAGCACTCCACACCCTGTCCGCAGCATATCCACAGGCCGACCATGCCGGATTCGCGAGGCCACACGAGCCACTTGCTGCGCACAAACCCACAGGGCGCGCGTCAGCCGCCGGCCTGGTCGAACACGCTGCGGCAGGCCTCGCTCAGGCTGGAGCGGTTCCGGCGCAGACAGGCCGTGATGGCCCGGACGTTGGGGATTTCGCCGGCACAGAGCCGGTAGACGTCGGGCGTGCAGGCCCGGCGCTGCTCCGGTGTGCCCTGCTGCGCATTCGCAGCTGATGCAAACAACGTCAGGAACAGGCCGACGGTGGAGGCGCGACGCGCCCGGCTTCTCATACCCGCAAACCGCAAGAACCTCGCCTTCATGACCAGTCTCCTGTCTGCCCTGCCGGACCGGCCTCTATTGGCCGGTGTGGGCAAAGAGGTAGGAGGAACGAATCGCGGGGGATGTGATCTCTTGCACACTGGCGGCCGCCTGGAACTTCCTGGAGGTCCTCGGATTTACCTGGGGTTCAGGGATCTTCAGAAATCGGTAACCAAGCGGACCTCGATCGCCGGATCGTTAAAATCCGAACGATCGGGTCAATCGGCCAACAAACCGGCTTTGCGACAGTGCGCCATCCGCGTTCCGGAGGGTGTGATGAGCGAGGCTGAATTCAATTTGATGCTGGATGCCGTCCGGGACGCCATGATTCACGACACTTTCGCGCCTGCGCCGACGGAGGACTTCGTGCCCCGCCCGTGGAGCTTCGACGCAGCGCCCAAGACGCCGCTCAAGGCCGCGAATGACAATGAGGGCGCATGGCCCCTGCTGCCCTTTCCGGATGGCTGGTACGCCGCCTGCTGAAAACCTGCTGAAGCCCTGCTGAAACCTCCTGGCCCAAACCTGACGGCAGGCCACGGCTCTGCGATCAATTCTTGACGCTGTCCTTGTCATCCCGCTGCGCCCTGTCGGGCGCATCAGGCGGGAAGATGCTGTCATAGATCGCGCGCGCCTCGGCAATAAGGCGAGCCCGCTCAAGCTCAGATTTCGGGATAAACCGGACGATCTCGCCCACGTGTGCTCCAGCGCTCGATTGAATGCATGCCTTCGCAGATGCGAAGTTTATGCCATCGGGCCTGAATCGAGGGTTGCCAGCAAGCCCCCGGCAATTCCGGTGGACGCGGCTCGTGCAGTTGCTGTCCGCGCCATTGGCGGACCCGAACGGAATCACGATTTAGGCTGAAATATCAGAAGCTTGGTGATGGAGGCCACGACCAGAATTGAACTGGTGTACACGGTTTTGCAGACCGTTGCGTAACCACTCCGCCACGTGGCCCCGTAAGGGCGGACCAATATAGGGGATCAGGGGGTTAGGCAACCCCGGCCGGGCCGTTACGTCATCGCACCGCGAGGCAATCAACCGCAGCGTGGGATCAGCCCAGGTCAGGACCGTTTGCCGCGGCGGAAGTCGCGCCGGCGGCCTTTTGGCGCGGGCTTCGGCGCCAGTCCAGGCATCTCGGCCTGGACTTCGCGATAGCGCGTCAACAACCGTTCAAAACTGGCGTTCAACGTCACGGCGATGTCGGGGCGCCGCTCGAGCCCCGCGAGCAGCGTCGCCGCTGCCTCGATGGTCGACAGCCCGTCCTTGCGCGGCTCGCGACGCAGGCGGCCATAGCGCGACGGCTGCTTCGGGTTGAGGATCACGCGCTGGCATTTCAGCATCCAGGGATTGCGCCACCACAGTGCCTTCGCCTGGCTCCAGGTGCCGTCGAGCAGCACCACGCCTTCGAGCTTGCCAAAAATGGCGCGCTGGTTGTCCGCGACCTCGCCCTTGCGGTTGAGCGCGACGATCTCGCCGTCCACGTCGAGGTCGGCGGCGCGCGCCGAACCGAGATAGAGCACAGCCCAGTGCGAAGCGTTCTCGACCGGACGGCCAAGCGCCTTGGACAGGCTCGGCCAGGACAGGCCGACCTTCACGGTCGCGTCTTCAAAGTGCCTGGCAAGCAGCCGCGCCGTGCCGAGAGCCCTGTCCTGCTCCTGCGGATGCTGCAGGATCAGGAGCGAGAGCTTGTTCTCGATCGGCGTAACAGTGTCGCAGATGCAGAGCGGCATCGGCTTCTGGCAGTGCGGGCATTCGGGGACAGGCTCAGGCGCTGCGGCCGTGGTCTCGGCTGGGTTCGACATGACCGCCGCTATACGCTCGGCACAGCCGTTCAACAACCTATTCCGCCGGCGCCGGCAGCGCACGCGGCTCGGACCGCCGACGCAGGCGGTCAATCAGCAGGTAAATCACCGGCGTGGTGTAGAGGGTCAGGACCTGCGAGACGAACAGGCCGCCGATGATGGTGATGCCGAGCGGACGGCGCAGCTCCGTGCCCGGCCCGGTCGCGACCACGAGCGGAATGCCGGCAAACAGCGCGGCCATGGTCGTCATCAGGATCGGACGGAAACGCGCCTGGCAGGCCTCGAAGATCGCCTCGGCCGAGGACAGGCCGCGCTGGCGCTCGGCATCGAGCGCGAAGTCGACCATCATGATGCCGTTCTTCTTGACGATGCCGATCAACAGGATGATGCCGACGAAGGCGATCACCGTCAGCGGCGTGTTGGTGATCTGCAGCGCCAGCAGCGCCCCGAGGCCGGCCGAGGGCAGTGTCGAGATGATCGTGAGCGGATGGGCGAGGCTCTCATAGAGCACCCCGAGCACGATATACATCGCCACCAGCGCGCCGAGGATCAAGAGCGGCTGCCGGCCGCTGGTCCTGGCGAATTCGCCGGCATTGCCGTCGAAGCTGCCGCGGATGCCCTCGGGCATGTGCAATTCATCGACCGCACGCTGGATGTTCTGCGTGGCAGCCTCGAGCACGACGTCAGGCAAGGTGTTGAACGATACCGTGGTCGAGGGCACCGATTGCGAATGATAGACCGCGAGCGCGGCAAGCCCGCGCGTCGCGCGGACCACGGCCGACAGCGGCACCTGCACGCCACCAGCGCCGGCGACGTAGATGCGATCGAGATTGGACGGGTCGACCTGGAATTTCGGATCGATCTCCAGCACCGTCATGTACTGGTTGCGCTGGGTGTAGATGATCGATATCTGGCGTTGCGAGAACGCGTTGTTCAGGGCGTTGTCGATGTCCTGCACCCTGACGCCGAGCGCTGCGGCCTTCTGGCGGTCGATGTTCAATGTCAGCTGGAGCCCGCCGGGATCGCGGTCGCTGGAGATGTCGGTGATGCCCTCCACCGTCTCCATCCGCTTGGCCACGATCGGCGCCCATTTCTGCAGCAGATCGAGGTCGGTGCTGGAGAGCGTATATTGGAAATTGGAATCGCTTTGCCGCCCGCCGGCGCGCACGTCCTGGGCGGCGAACATGAACAGACGAATGCCGGGTACGGGAAACAGCGCTTTCCTGAGACGGTCGATCACGATCTGGGTCGAGACGTGATCGCGCTCTTCCGGCGGCTTCAGGCTGATGAACATGGTGCCACGATTCGAGGTCGCCGAACCGGGGCCCCCGACACCACTGCCGACGGTCGAGCCGATGCCGGCGACGGCCGGATCCTGCATCACGATGTCGGCGAGCCGCTGCTGCAGGCTCAGCATCGACTGGAACGAGATGTCGGCCGAGGCGCGCGTCGCGCCGATGACGAAGCCGGAATCGTCGACCGGGAAATCGGATTTGGGAACCTTGATGTAGAGCGTTACGGTCAGACCGATGGTGGCAAAGAAGACCAGCAGCGTCAGCAGCGGGAATTCGAGCACGGCGCGCAAGGTGCGGGCATAAAAGGCGACGATACGCGATAGCAAACCTTCGATGACGCGATCGAACAGCGTCGCTGTCTCCGACGTCGTCTGCCTGACGTAATGGGCGCAGATCATCGGCGTCACCGTCAGCGACACCAGGGTCGAGACCACGATCGCGAAGGTCAGCGTCAATGAGAATTCACGCAGCAGGCGTCCCTGAATCCCGTTCATGAAAAGCAGCGGCGTGAACGCCGCGATCAGCGACAGGCTGATCGAAACCACGGTGAAGCCGATCTGTTTGGCGCCCTCGAGCGCCGCCCGCATCGGCCGCATGCCATGTTCGAGGTTGCGGAACATGTTCTCGATCATGACGATGGCGTCGTCGACGACGAAGCCGACCGAGATCGCCAGCGCCATCAGCGACAGATTGTCGATCGAGAAGCCGGCGACCCACATGCCGGCACAGGTGCCGGCCAGCGCCAGCGGCACCGAGATGCCGGCGGCGATCGTCGGCGTGATCCGACGCAGGAACCCGAACACCACGACCATCACCAGGCCGGCGGTCGCAAGCAGCGTCCACTGCATGTCCATCACGCTGGCGCGGATCGTGGTGGTCCGATCGACCAGCGTAGACACGTCAACGCCGGCCGGAATCCATTGCTTCAGCTCGGGGATCAGCGCCTTGACCCGGTCGACGGTGTCGATGACGTTGGCGTCACCCTGCTTGGTGATCTGGATCAGCACCGCCGGCTGCTTGTTGAACCAGGCGATCGAGCGCGCGTTGCGGACGCTGTCCTCGATATCGGCGACGTCGGAGAGCCGGACGAAATTGCCGTTCGAGCTCTTGACCAGGATGTCGCGGAACTCTTTCGCTGTGCGCATCTGCCGGTTCAGCGACAGCGTCTCGCTCTGGCGCTCGCCGTTGAAGATGCCGACGGGGCCAAGCGGGTTGGCGTTGATGATAGCGGTACGCACGTCGTCGGTGGCGATCCCCGCATTCGACAGCGCGACCGGGTTGAGCTGAATCCGCACCGCCGGCTGGTCGGCGCCCGATACCGTCACGTCGCCGACACCAGGTACCTGCGAGATGCGCTGCGCCAGCACGGTATCGGCGACGTCGTAAATCGCGCTCGCCGACAGCGTCTTGGAGGTCAGCGCCAGCACGAAGACCGGCGCGCCGGCCGTGTTCGCTTTCCGGAAGCGCGGCAGCGCCGGCAGGTCGCTGGGCAGGTCGACGAGGGCCGCGTTGATCGCGGCCTGCACATCGCGCGCCGCCTTGTCGATGTTGCGGCCGATGTCGAACTGGAGCTGGATGTTCGCGACGCCGAGCGACGACGTCGAGGTGATCTGGTTGATGCCGGCGATTTCACCGAGCCGCCGTTCAAGCGGCGCGGCGACGGTGGCCGCCATCACCGACGGGTCGGCGCCGGGACGGCTCGCCGAGACGAAGATGGCGGGGAAGTCGACGTTGGGGACGGAGGCGACGGGAAGGAATTCGTAGGCGACCGCTCCCAGCAGGAACAGCCCGATCGACAGCAGCGTGGTCGCGACGGGACGGCGGATGAACGGTTCCGAGATCGATGCCATCACTGCATCCCCTCGGTCGCACCGGCCGTGGGCGCCTCGGGCTCCGGCGGCGGCAGCGCCCGCTCGAGGCGGCGATTGATGCGGTCGAGCGCAAGGTAGATCACGGGCGTGGTGTAGAGCGTCAGCAGCTGGCTCAGGAGCAGGCCGCCGATGATGGAGATGCCGAGCGGAAAGCGCAGCTCGGCGCCGGTGCCGCTCTCGATCGCCAGCGGCAGCGCGCCGAACAGCGCCGCGAGCGTCGTCATCATGATCGGCCGGAAGCGCAACAGGCAGGCCTGCACGATCGCCTCGTGGGCCGGCATGCCCTGCCCGCGCTCGGCCTCCAGCGCGAAGTCGATCATCATGATCGCGTTCTTCTTGACGATGCCCATCAGGAGGATGATGCCGATCAGGCCGATCACCGAGAGATCCTGCCCAAACAGCATCAGCGCCAGGATGGCGCCGACGCCGGCCGATGGCAGCGTCGAGAGGATCGTGATCGGGTGAATGTAGCTCTCGTAGAGCACGCCCAGCACGATGTAGATCGTGATCACGGCGGCGAGCAGCAGCCAGGGCTGGCCTGCCAGCGCCTTGGCGAATTCGGCCGCGTCGCCCGCATAGACGCCGACGATGCTGCTGGGCATTTCGATCCGGGTCTCGATCGCTTTCACCGCCTCGACGGCGTCGCCGAGCGCGGCGCCCGGGGCGAGGTTGAAGCTGAGCGAGATCGCCGGGAATTGCGCCTGGTGCGAGATCGCCAGCGGCGCCGTGGTGCGCTTCAAGGTCGCCACCGCATCGAGCGGCACCTGCGCGTTGGGCGCGCCGGCGGTCGCGCTGGCGCCGCCCGGCAGATACAGCTTTGACAGGATCGAGGGATCGCGCTGGTACATCGGGAGCGCTTCCAGCACCACGCGGTATTGGTTGGCCTGGCCGTAGATGGTCGAGATCTGCCTTTGGGCAAAAGCATCGTTGAGCGTGTCGGTGATGGCCTGCAGGCTGACGCCGAGCTGGCCGGCGCGGGTGCGGTCGACCTCGAGCTGCGCGCGCAGGCCGCCCTCCTGGGCTTCCGAGGAGACGTCGCGGAACAAGGGATCGCGCCGCATTTCATCGACGAGCTTGCGCGCCCATTCCGACACCAGCGCCGCGTCGGTGCCGGTCAGCGTGTACTGGTATTGCGAACGGCTCGACTGGGTCGAGATCTGCACGTCCTGCACCGGCTGGAAATAGACGGTCATGCCGGGAATGCCGGAGACCTTGTCCTTCAACCGGGCAATGACCGCTCCGATATCGTCGCGTCGCTCGCCACGCGGCTTCAGCGTCATGACGAGGCGCCCGACATTGGTGGTCGGATTGACCGAACCCGCACCAATCACCGAGACGACGCCTGTGACGTCGGGATCGGCCTTGATGGCGTCGGCGGCATCGGCCTGCCGCTTCTGCATCTCGGCGAAGGAGACATCTGGGCCGGCCTCTGTCACCGCGGTGATCGAGGCGGTGTCCTGCAGCGGCAAGAACCCCTTTGGCGCGACGACATACAGGACGAGTGTTGCGGCCAGCGTCACGAAGGTCACGACCAGCGTGGTGCGCTGATGCCGCAACACCACGAGCAGCGTGCGGTGATAGAATTCGACGGTGCGATCGATCAAGCGGCTGATGGCGGCGAGGCCCGGCACCGCCAGCTCCTCATGGGTGTGCTTGAGCAGGCGCGAGCACATCATCGGCGTCAGCGTCAGCGAGACCACCGCCGAGGTCACGACCGCAATCGTCAGCGTCAGCGCAAATTCGCGGAACATGCGTCCCACAAGACCCGACATGAACAACAGCGGGATGAACACCGCGATCAGCGACACCGTCAGCGAGATCACTGTGAAGCCGATTTCACTGGCACCCCTCAGCGAGGCGGTCATCGCGTTGTCGCCATTCTCCATGTGGCGGACGATGTTCTCGATCATCACGATGGCGTCGTCGACCACGAAGCCGGTGCCGATCGTCAGCGCCATCAGCGACAGATTGTCGAGGCTGAAGCCGGCAAAATACATGATGCCGAAGCTCGTGATCAGCGACAGCGGCAGCGCCACGCCCGCGATCAGTGTTGCGCGCAGCGAGCGCAGGAACAGCAGCACGACCAGCGTCACCAGCACGACGGCAAGCACGAGCGTGAACTGCACGTCGTGGACCGAGGCGCGAATGGTGACGGTGCGGTCTGAGACGATGGTCAGTTTAACGCCGGCCGGAATGGCGCGCTGCACCTTCGGGATCTCGGCGCGGATCTGGCTCACGACGTCAATGACGTTGGCGCCGGGCTGGCGCTGGATGTCGATGATGACGGCCGGCGTGCCCTGGTACCAGCCGCCGGTGCGGTCGTTCTCGAGCCCGTCGACGATCTGCGCGACGTCGCCGATCGTCACCGGCGAGCCGTTGCGATAGGCGATGATGATGGGACGGTAGGCCTCGGCGGCGGCGATCTGGTCGTTGGCCGCGATGATGTAGGACTGCTGGGCACCGTCGAGCGAGCCCTTTGGCCCGGAGACATTGGCGTTGGCGATGGCCGCGCGCAAGTCCTCCATGGCGATGCCGTAGGCGGCAAGCCGCGCCAGATCGGCCTGGATGCGCACCGCCGGCTTCAACCCGCCGAGCACGGAGACGCGGCCGACGCCGGAGATCTGGCTGAGACGTTGGGCCAGCAGCGTGTCGGCGATGTCGCTCATCGCCCGCAGCGAGATCGTGTCCGAGCGCAGCGCGAGCGTCATGACCGGCGCATCCGCCGGGTTCACCTTGGCGTAGGTCGGCGGGTAAGGCAGCGTCTTGGGCAAGACGCCGGCGGCGGCATTGATCGCGGCCTGCACGTCCTGGGTCGCACCGTCGATGTCGCGGTTGAGGTCGAACTGCAGCGAGATCTGGCTGACGCCGAACGAACTCGTCGAGTTCATCGCCGTCAGCGACGGGATCTGGCCGAGCTGCCGCTCCAGCGGCGCGGTGATCAGCGAGGCGATCACGTCGGGACTCGCGCCCGGCAGCTGCGTCGTCACCTGCACCGTCGGGAAGTCGACCTGCGGCAGCGCCGAGACAGGCAGCGCGAAATAGCCGAGCAGCCCGCCGATCAGCAGCGCAATGCCAAGCAGCGAAGTTGCGATCGGCCGGCGGATGAAGGGTTCGGAGACACCCATGGGATACGCCTGCCGCGTCAGGCGGCTGTTGCCGGGATCATGGCTGCTTGGCTCCAGATCCGGATGATTGAGCCCCCGATGGTTGAGCCCCCGGCCCCGGCGCTGGGCCCGTCTGGCCCTTCTGGTCGCCTTCGCTGCTCTTCCGCTTGGCGCGGAATTCGCCGTCCTTGCCTTGTCCGTCTTTCTGACCGTCCTTCTGACCCTCCTTGGCCTGACCGCCCTTCCCGTCGGCTTGCGGCGCGCGCGTCCGCTTGCGCGGGGCGAGATCGGCCGACGGCGTCTGCTCGTCGCGGCCGACGATCACCTTGGAGCCGTCGGACAGATTGGCGAAGCCGGTGGTGACCACCTTGTCGTTCGCCGTCAGGCCGCTCGCAATGACCGCATCATGCTCGTTCTGCTGCGTCACCGTGACAGGCTTGGCCGTCACAACGTTGTCCTCGCCGATGACGTAGCTGAACGTGCCGATCGGCCCGCGCTGCACCGCCGAGGTCGGCACCACCAGGGCCTGGTTCAGCGTTTCGACCTTGAGGCGGACATTGACGAACTGCCCGGGCCAGAGCTGGTAATTGGCGTTGGGGAATTCCGCCTTGAGCCTCAGCGTGCCCGTGGTCTGGTCGACCTGGTTGTCGATGCCGGTGAGCTTGCCGGTGTCGATCACGGTGACGCCATCATTGCCGAACACGTCGACCGACAGCGCGCCCTTCGCGGCCGCCGCATTGACCCGCATGATCTGCTGCTGCGGCAGGCTGAACCACACCGCGATCGGCTGCAATTGCGTGATGACGACGAGGCCGGTGGTGTCGGAGGCGTGGATGATGTTGCCCTGGTCGACCTGGCGCAGGCCGGCGCGGCCCGACAGCGGCGCGACGATCTTGGTGTAGCTCAGCGTCGCCGCCGCATTGTCGATCGCAGCCTGGTCGGCCTTGACCAGCGCCTCGGTCTGCGCGACGGCGGCGCGCTGGGTGTCGGCCTGCTGCTTGGAGCCCGCATTGGAGGCAGCTAACTGCTCGTAGCGCGCAAGGTCGATGCGCTGGTTGGCGAGCTGGGCTTCGTCCTGTGCCTTCTTGGCCACGGCCTGGTCATAGGTCGCCTGGTAGAGCGCCGGGTCGATCTCGCCGAGCACATCGCCCTTCTTGACGTCCTGGCCTTCGGTGAACTTCACCGCGATCAGCTTGCCGTCGACCTGGGAGCGCACGGTGACCGTGTTGAGCGCGCGGATGGCGCCGACGCCGTCGAGATAGACGGGCACGTCCTGAATCCTGGGCGTCGCAGCCAGCACCGGCACCGGCAGATCGGGCCGTTGCTGGCCGCGACCGCCGCCGGCCTGCTGCGGCTGCTGATGCCACACGGTCCAGCCGAGATAACCGAGCCCGCCGAGGATCGCGAGTGTGATCAGGGTCATGACGAGGCCGCGGCCGCGCGACTTCTTCGCCATCCCCGCTTTCGCGCCGTCCTTTGTATCCGGCTTAAAGAGCATTGACCGGTTTCTCCATTCGCGGCTCCCAGCCGCCGCCGAGCGCCTGATACAGGCTGACGATGGCAAGAAGCCGTGCGAGCTGCGCCTGTGACAGGGTGTCTTCGGCCTGGAACAGCGTCAGCTGGGTGTTGAGCACGGTCACGATATCGGCCGTGCCGGCGCGCAGCTGCTGCTCGGCGAGATCGAAGGCGCGCCGCGAGGCGTTGACCACGTCGCGCTGCAATTGCAGCTTGATCGTGGTCTGCTTGATTGAAAATAGTGCGTTGTCGACGTCGGTGAAGGCCTGGACGATGGTTTTGCGGTAGGTCTGCAGCAGTTCGTCCTGCCGCGCCTTGGCATATTCGAAATTGCCGAGGATCTTGCCGCCGTCGAAGATCGGCTGGGTCGCGCTGCCGACCAGCTGGAAGAACGCCGCGTGCGGCTGGAACAGCGAAAACAGCGCCGAGCTCTGATAGCCGCCATTGCCGGTGAGCTGGATGCTCGGGAAGAACTGCGCGCGAGCGTTGCCGATATTCGCGGTGGCGGAGGCGAGCTGCGCCTCCTGCCGGCGGATATCAGGCCGCTGCGTCAGCAGCTCCGACGGCAGCCCCGGCGTGACACGCGGAATGGCGATCCGGTCCAGCGAGCCGCCGGCAAGGCGCACGCTCTCCGGCGGGCGCGACACCAGCACCGCGAGCGCATTGCTGTTCTGATCGAGGGTCTGGCGCAAGGGCGGCACCAGCGCCTTCTGGTTGGCGAGCACGCTCTCCTGCTGGGCGACGTCGAGGTCGGTCCCCGTCCCGGCCTTGCGGCGCTCGCGGATGGCATCGAGGATGCGCTGGGCGCTGGCGATGTTGCGCTGGGCGGTGCGCAGGCGGTCCTGCGAGGCCAGCACCTGGAAATAAGCATTGGCAACGGCGGCGAGCGTGGTCAGCGCGACGGTGTCGCGATCGAAGCGGTTGGCCTTGGCGGTCTCCTCCGCCGTTTGCAGCGCATCGCGATTCTGGCCCCAGAAATCGAGCTGATAGCTCGCGCTCAGCGACGCCTGGTAGTTGACGACCTCACGGCCACCATTGGTGAGCCCCGAAGCCGAGGAGCCGGAGGTGCGCGAATAAGTCTCTTGTCCCGTTCCCGACAGGCTCGGCAACAGCGCCGCGCCCGCCTGGCGCGCCTGCGCATCGGCCTCGACGATGCGCGCGACCGCGGCAGCGATATCGAGATTGACGGTCTGCGCCTCTTCCATCAGCTGCGTCAGCTCGGCCGAGCGGAAGCCGCGCCACCAATCCAGCGAGGGCGGTGCGTCCGCCTTCCCGGCATATTTGTACTGCGTGGGGACATCGAGCGCGGGATCGGGAAGGTCCTGGGTCAACACGCAGGCGCCCGAGCTCGAGGCCAGGAATAGCACGGCGACCGCACGCAGCATTCGGGGGGCAGCCCCAAGGACTTGACCAAGGACTTGACCAAGGACTGGCCGCCTGACGAGGGCCGGAACCCGCTGTGTCACATCCACCCCCCGACGGGCAGGTCATGCCGCTCCCGCGCGGCCGGACGAGCCGATAGGCGGGCGGGCGGCCGGAGGCCATTGTGTAACTCGTTCACAGCGTGATGCTTTCTGCGGAACCGGAGATTCATACTAGCCGGGCGCGGAACTGCGGGACAGTCCCGCACCCGCGAAACGCACAGCCGATCACGCTCGCGATCCGGTCATCGGAATGGAAGATATGCCTGTCCTGCAGCGGCTTTTTCGATTTCAGAAAGGTCCGGAAACACATCCAGCTTACAAAGATTTCATGTGATATTGCAGCCACAGCCGCACCGAAGACCCAAAGCCAGGCCTGCTCTCCACTGAAACCCGCACCGCAACGCACCGTAGCTTGTCCAGCACGAGGCAGGGACATTGACGCATGCGCATCGCGGTCATCGGAACGGGCATTGCCGGCAACACGGCGGCCTGGACGCTTTCCCAGCGCTACCCGGTGACGGTCTATGAGCGCGAGCTGCGTCCGGGCGGCCATAGCCACACCGTCACCATCGACTATCAGGGCACGCCCGTGACCGTCGATATCGGCTTCATCGTCTACAACGAGCTCAACTATCCCGATCTGACCGCGATGTTCGCCCATCTCGGCGTTGCCACGGTCGCAAGCTGCATGAGCTTTGCGGTGTCCGCCGATGGTGGCCGTTTCGAATGGCGCGGCGGTGGCAATGATTGGTGGGCGACCGGGGCCGGCCTGTTCGCTCAACCGGGCAATCTGCTCTCCCCGTCCTACCTGCGGATGCTGACGGAGATCCCGGCGTTCGGCCGCCAAAGTATCGACGACCTTCGGAGCGGCCGCCTCAGCGGACTGACGCTCGGCGCCTATTTCCGCCAGCGGCGGTTCTCCAAGCGACTTCTGACCGACTATCTCGTCCCCATGGGCGCTGCGATCTGGTCGGCTCCTGCGCGCGAAATACTAGACTTTCCGGCCGAGAACTTCGTCGCTTTCTTCGACAATCATCGCCTGCTGCACTACGACCGGCCGGTCTGGCGCACGGTCAGGGGCGGCAGCCGGACCTATGTCGGGCGGCTCCAGGCCGCGTTCAGGGACCGCATCAGGTTCGGCTGCGCCGTGACATCGATCGCGCGCACGTCGCATGGTGTCGTGGTCGGTGACAGCCACGGCCGGCACGAGGGTTTCGACCATGTGGTGATCGCAGCGCACAGTGACCAGGCGCTCGCGATGCTGTCTGATGCAGACAAGCGCGAGCGCGACATCCTCGGCGCCATCAACTATTCTCCGAACAAGGTCTATCTGCATCGCGACATCAGGCTGATGCCGAAGCGGCGCCGCGCCTGGGCGTCGTGGAATTTCCTGCGCTGGCAGCGCGAGGGAGCGGCGATGAACGACGTCGCGGTGACCTACTGGATGAACCGGCTTCAAGGGATTGACGCCGACAAGCCGTTGTTCGTCAGCCTCAACCCGCCCTTCGAACCCGCGCCCGAGCTCACCTTCGGTCAATATCTGTGCGAGCATCCGCAGTACAATGCGGCGGCCTTTGCGGCCCAGAAGCGCCTGGCTGAGATCCAGGGCCCGCGGCACACCTGGTTTTGCGGCGCCTGGACCGGCTACGGCTTTCACGAGGACGGCTTGCGCTCGGGCCTTTCGGTCGCCGAAGCGCTGGGGGTGACAGCGCCCTGGCGCACGGCCCCCGTCGAGCTGGCGGAGGCTGCGGAGTAGCGCGATGGCGAGGACAGCCCTTCCGGCATCGGATGCCGCCGCGCTCTATTTCGGCGACGTGATGCACGCGCGGCTGAAGCCGATGGGCCATCGCTTCAGCTACCGCGTCATGAGCCTCCTGATCGATCTCGACCGGCTGGATGAGGCTAACAGGCAGTCGGCGCTGTTCGGCGTCAATCGCGCCGCGCTCTACAGTTTCCACGAGAAGGATCACGGCCCGCGCGACGGCTCCTCGCTGCGCGCCTATGCGCAGCGCTGCGCTGCCGCTGAAGGCATCGACCTCGAGGGCGGCCGGGTCGAGTTGCTGTGCTATCCCCGCCTGCTCGGCTACGGCTTCAATCCGCTCTCGGTTTATTTCTGCCGCAACGCCGCTGGCGAGCTGGTGCTGGTGATCTACGAGGTGCGCAACACCTTTGGCGAGATTCATCCATACGTGTTGCCTGTCGGGGCCGGCGAGCTGAACGCCGCGGGTCTGCGGCAGCAACAGGACAAGCTGTTCTACGTCTCGCCCTTCGTGCCGATGGCGATGCGCTACCATTTCCGGGTGCTGCCGCCGTCCGACACGGTCAAGCTGCGCATCCTGGAGACCGACCACCACGGCCCGCTGCTCGCGGCGACCTTCAGCGGTCGCCGCCGGGCTCTGACCACGCCTTCCCTGCTGCGATCGTTCTTCAGCCTGCCGCTCGTCAGCCTCAAGGTGATGGCGGCGATCCACTGGGAGGCGCTGCGGCTCTGGCTCAAAGGAGCGCGGCTGGTGCCACACCCCGATGCCGCAGGGCAGCGCAGCGACGAAACCATCTTGGCGCAGGGCAAATCACGCCCCTATATTATTTGATCGCTGACCGTTTGTGGGGCGCTCGGGTCAAGCAACAGAGCGGGATGGGCGCGCTCGGCTCGCGGTCGGACAGTATCCGTTGAGACCATGGATCTGCCGATGTCGAATGCCATTTCGGTAACACCTGATGACGTCGAGACAGTGTTCGCCGACCTGCCGCGCATCGTTCGCCTTGCGCTGGCCTTCGGGTCGCGGCTGCGACGCGGCACGCTCGACGTCACTCTGCCCGACGGCCGCGTGATCCGGCTCGGCGGACACGAGCCGGGTCCGAATGCCGCGATGCGGCTGCACAATTACCGCTTCGCATCGCGCCTGATCAACGGCGGCGACATCGGCATTGCCGAAGCCTATCTCGCCGGCGATTGGGACACGCCTGATCTCACGCAGTTTCTGTACCTGTTCTGCGTCAACCATGACCTGATCCAGGCCATGCTGCGCGACAAACCGCTGATGCGGTTCGTGCAGATGGTGCAGCACTGGTTCAACCGCAACACGCGCCGCCAGGCGAGGCGCAACATCCACGCCCATTACGACATCGGCAATGCGTTCTACTCGGCCTGGCTCGATCCGAGCATGACCTATTCGTCGGCGCTGTTCGAAGGCTCGACCACCGATCTCACGGCAGCCCAAACCAACAAATACCGCCGCCTCGCCGAGGCGCTCGACCTGAAGCCCGGCCAGAAGCTGCTCGAGATCGGCTGCGGCTGGGGTGGCTTTGCCGAATTCGCCGCCAAGACCTTTGGCGCGCGCGTCGTCGGCCTGACCATCTCGACCGAGCAGCGCGATTTCGCGCAGAAGCGCATCCACGAAGCAGGGCTTGCCGGACAAGTCGAGATCCGGTTGCAGGATTATCGCGACGAGCGCGATCGCTACGACCGGATTGCCTCGATCGAGATGATCGAGGCGGTCGGCGAGCAATTCTGGCCGCGCTATTTCGCCCAGCTGCGCGACCGGCTGCTGCCGGGCGGATTGGCGGGCATCCAGGCCATCACGATCCAGGACCGGCTCTTCCAGGGCTACCGACGCGAGGTCGATTTCATCCAGCACTATGTTTTTCCCGGCGGCATGCTGCCCTCGCCTGCCGTGCTGAAATCGCTCGGGGACAGGTTCAGCATACCCGTCATCCGTGAGCGCATCTTCGGGCAAGATTATGCCAAGACGCTCGCCACCTGGCGAAATAATTTCCGCGCGGCATGGCCGGCTCTCGCTCCCCTCGGTTTCGACGACCGGTTCCGGCGGCTGTGGGAGTACTATCTCGCCTATTGCGAGGCCGGATTCCTGTCCGGCAATATCGACGTCCGGCAGGTCATCTTCGCAAAGCAGCAATGAGAGTTAAGGCCCTCGCCTTGCAAGGGGTCGCTTGTATGGCTGGCGACCCTACTTTAGGCTCTGACGACTTTCTCGCCCCCAGCCGGTAATTGCCTGACATGACCATCAAGAACGACGTTGTCGAAGCCATCGGCAACACCCCGCTGATCAAGCTCAAGCGCGCATCCGAACTGACCGGCTGCACCATTCTCGGCAAGGCCGAGTTCATGAATCCCGGCCAGTCGGTCAAGGACCGCGCCGGCAAATGGATGATCCTGGAGGCTGAGAAGCGCGGCGAGCTGAAGCCGGGCGGCCTCGTGGTGGAAGCAACCGCCGGCAACACCGGCATTGGGCTCGCGGTGGTCGCAAGCGCGCGGGGCTATCGTACGCTGATCGTGATCCCGGAGACACAGAGCCAGGAGAAGAAGGATTTTCTGAAGCTGTGCGGCGCCGAGCTGCTGGAATCGCCGGCGCTGCCCTACTCCAATCCGAACAATTACCAGCATGTCGGCCGCCGTCTTGCCGACGAGCTGCGCAAGACCGAGCCGAACGGCGTGCTGTTCGCCGACCAGTGGAACAACCTCGACAATGCCAAGGCCCATTACGACTCGACCGGTCCCGAGATCTGGGCGCAGACCGGCGGCAAGATCGACGGCTTCGTCTGTTCGGTCGGCAGCGGCGGCACGCTCGCCGGCGTCAGCCGTTTTCTGAAAGAAAAGAACAAGGACATCAGGATTGCCTGCGCCGATCCGCACGGCGCCGGCATGTTCGAATATTTCAGGACTGGCGAAGCCAAGGCAACGCCCGGCGACTCCATCACGGAAGGCATCGGGCTCGGCCGCAAAACCGCAATCGTCGAGAGCGCCAGGGTCGATGACGCCTTTCTCATTCCGGATGCGGAAGCCGTGAGTGTGATCTACGAGCTGCTGCAGCACGAAGGCCTGTGTCTCGGCGGCTCAACCGGCATCAATATTGTCGGCGCGATGCGGCTCGCCAAGCAGCTCGGGCCCGGCAAGACCATCGTCACCATTCTCTGCGATTCCGGCAGCCGTTATCAGTCGAAGCTGTTCAACGCCGACTTCATGCGGGCCAAGAACCTGCCCGTGCCGGAATGGCTGGAGAAGCGCAGCAACATCAAGCTGCCGTTCGTCTAGCTCGAGCGGTCGGCTCCAGCTGCCTAGCTCAGCGCAGAATCTGGCTCAGGAACAGCTTCGTGCGGGCGTGTTGGGGCGCGGCGAAGAATTCGTTCGGCGTGTTGGCTTCGATGATCTGGCCGGCGTCCATGAACACCACGCGGTTGGCGACTTTCTTGGCAAAGCCCATCTCGTGGGTGACGACCAGCATGGTCATCCCTTCCTCGGCGAGGTCGACCATGGTGTCGAGCACCTCCTTGACCATTTCGGGATCGAGCGCCGAGGTCGGCTCGTCGAACAGCATCACCTTCGGGTTCATGGTCAGCGCGCGCGCGATGGCGACGCGCTGCTGCTGGCCGCCGGACATCTGGCCGGGAAACTTGTTGGCCTGGTGCGGGATCTTGACCCGCTCCAGGAACTTCATCGCGGTGGCTTCGGCATCCTTCTTGGGAATGTTGCGGACCCAGATCGGCGCCAGCGTGCAATTGTCGAGCACGGTGAGATGCGGAAACAGGTTAAAGCTCTGGAACACCATGCCGACCTCGCGGCGCACCGCGTCGACATGCTTGAGGTTCGGCCCGAGCTCGATGCCGTCGACGACGATCTCGCCCTCCTGGAACTCCTCGAGCGCGTTGATGCAGCGGATCAAGGTCGACTTGCCCGAGCCCGAGGGGCCGCAGATGACGATGCGCTCGCCCTTGGTGACGTCGAGGTCGATGTCGCGGAGCACGTGAAACTCGCCGTACCATTTGTTCAGGCCGGAAATCTTGACGATGGGGTCGGACATGGTGGCCTCGATCAATTGCGGCGGTGGGCGTTGAGGCGGTGCTCGACGAAGAGCGAGTAGCGCGACATTCCAAAGCAGAAGATGAAGTAGATGATGCCGACGAAGGCAAAGCCGGTGAACGCGGTCGATGGCGTGGTCCAGACCGGATCGGCGAATGAGGCGCGCAGCGAGCCGAGCAGATCGAACAGCGCGACGATCGACACCAGCGAAGTGTCCTTGAACAGCGAGATGAAGCTGTTGACGATGGCGGGAATGACGTGGCGCAGCGCCTGCGGCAGCACGATCAGCGATGTGGTCTTCCACCACGACAGGCCGAGCGCGGAGGCCGCCTCGCCCTGCCCGCGCGGCACCGCTGCCAGACCGCCGCGCAGGTTCTCGGCCTGATAGGCGCCTGTGAACAGGGAAACACCGATCAGCGCGCGCACCAGCCCGTCGACGGTGAAGTTGCCCGGCAGGAATAAGGGCAGCATGTAGGTCGCGAAGAACAGCACCGTGATCAGCGGCACCCCGCGCCAGAACTCGATATAGGTGATCGAGAAGATCCGGATCAGGGGAATGGTCGAGCGCCGGCCGAGCGCGAGCGCGACGCCGATCGGCAGGGATGCAACGATGCCGGTAATGGCGATCACCAGTGTCACCAGCAGCCCGCCCCACAGCCGCGTATCGACGATCGGCAAGCCCCCATGATCGAGCCCCATCAGCTTGATCACCGCCGCAATGCCGGCGAAGGTGGCAAGGCTCGTGATCAGCGGCCGCGATCCGGCCCGCGCGCCGCCACCGAGCACGAACAGGATCGCCGAGACGACCACGGCGGTGATCAGGAAGTCGAGCCAGGGCCCCTGTCCTGCCACCTGCATCTGGTCGCGTAGCCAGGTCAGTGGAAAGATCACCCAATGCAGCAACGTGCCGATCAGCGCGATGACGCTGCCGATCGCCCACAGCAGCGGGCCGACGGCCGAGGTCTTGCTCAGCCCGACCACAACCGCACCGGCTCCGCTGATGCTGTCGGCGAACAATTGCAGCAGGCCTGCAACCCAGCTCACGCCGAAGCCGGCGATGCCGCCGCCATGCAGCAGAAAGAAAGCGACGGCGGGAAAGGCAAAGAAAAACAGTCCGGCATTCACGCTCTTGGCCGGCAGCCGCGGAATCAGCAGCGGCAGAAGCAGCACAGCGCCCAGCGCGAAGGTCAGGGTGACCCGCCAGCGTTCGGCCTCGGGATAGAAGCCGTAGATAAGCTGCGTGGACTTGGCCTGGATAAAGGGCCAGCAGGCGCCGACCGGATGACCGACATTCTCGGCAAGGCAGGCCGTGCGGTCCTTGCCGCTCCAGACCGCATCGACCAGCAGGAACTTGAAGCTTGGAACAACGATGTACCAGATCAACAACAGGCCCAGGATGGTCAGCAGGATATTGGTCGGCGAGTTCAACAGGCGCGTGCGGACGAAGCCGGCAAAGCCGGTGGTCTTCACCGGCGCCGGGCGCTCGGCAACCAGGTCCTGTCGGACATAGGACGACGCCACGATATCGGTCATGCACCCAGGCTCCGGCTGATGCGCCAGCCATAGACGCTCATGATGGCGCTGGTGACGAGCGAGGTGAGCAGATACACGCCCATCGTCATGGCGATGATCTCGATCGCCTGTCCGGTCTGGCTCAATGCCGTGCCGGCGAACACCGAAACGAGATCGGGATAACCGATCGCGACCGCAAGCGACGAGTTCTTGGTCAGGTTGAGGTACTGGTTGGTGAGCGGCGGCACGATCACGCGCATGGCCTGCGGCACCACGATCAGCCGCAAGGTCGCGCCTCGGCTAAGGCCCAGCGAGGAGCCCGCCTCCATCTGCCCCTTGTGGACCGAGAGGATCCCTGCACGCACGATCTCGGCGATGAAGGCCGCGGTATAGGTCGACAGCCCCACTGTCAGTGCGACGAATTCCGGAATGACCCGCGCCCCGCCGGCAAAATTGAATCCCTTCAGCTGTGGAAATTCGAACGTGACGGGAGGACCGAAGGCAAGGATCGTCGCGAGCGGCAATCCGACAAGCAAAATCAGTGCGTATGGCCAGATCCGGATCACGCGGCCCTGACCGAACAGCGCCGTCTTCGCGTAGCTGCGCAACGCCAGCGACGCGACAAGGCCGAGCGCCAGCGCGGCAAGGAAAGGAACGAGGCCAGGCTGCCCCAGCGCCGACGGCACGATCACGCCACGATTGTTGAGAAAGAAGGCGCCGAGGACCGACACGCTCTGCCGCGGCGACGGCAACGCCGCGAGCACGGCGAGATACCAGAACAGGATCTGGAACAGTAGCGGCAGGTTTCGGATCGCCTCGACATAGAGGCCGCCGACGCGCGACACCAGCCAGTTCGGTGACAGACGGCAGAGCGCCACGACGAAACCGATCACGGTGGCAAAGAAGATGCCGACCACCGAGACCAGCAGCGTGTTCAGCACGCCGACCAGGAACACGCGGAAATAGGTATCTGACGCCGAATAGGAAATCAGGGTCTGATTGACATCGAAGCTGGCACTGTTTTGCAGGAACCCGAAGCCCGCGGCAATGTGCTGGGTTTCCAGGTTGGTGCGGGCATTGGATATGATCTCATAGGCCATCCATGCCAGGATCGCGCCAAAGACAAGCTGGACGGCAACGCCGTTCCAGCCTGCCTTGCCACCAAGCGCGCGCCGGAGCTTCAGCGCGATCTGCGGTGGCGGTTTCCGGGCCTCGACGCCCATCGGCGCAGCCTTCGCTTTGCCGATCAGCGGATCGGCGGCGCGTATTGCAGGCCGCCCTTGGACCAGAGGGCGTTGACGCCGCGGGCGATCTTGAGCGGCGAGCCGGCGCCGACGTTGCGATCGAACGACTCTCCATAATTGCCGACCGCCTTGACGATCCGGATCACCCAATCCTTGGTGAGGCCAAGCTGTTCGCCGAGATTGCCGTCGGTGCCGAGCACCCGCTTCAGCTCCGGCTTGTCGGACTTCACCATCTCGTCGACGTTCTTCTGGGTGATGCCGAGCTCCTCGGCCGTCACCATCGCAAACAGCGTCCATTTCACGATGTCGAACCACTGATCATCGCCGTGACGCACCATCGGACCCAGCGGCTCCTTGGAAATGATCTCGGGCAGCACAACGTGATCGGCAGGATTCGTCAGCTTCAGGCGGGTGGCATAGAGTCCGGACGAATCGTCGGTGAAGACGTCGCATCGCCCCGACTCGTAGGCCTTGACGGTCTCGTCGATCGTGCCGAACGCGATCACCTCATACTTCATGTTGTTGGCCTTGAAGTAGTCGGCGAGGTTCAGCTCGGTGGTGGTGCCGGTCTGGACGCAGACGGAGGCGCTGTTGAGCTCCAGCGCTGAATTCACCTTGAGCGACTTCTTCACCATGAAGCCCTGCCCGTCATAATAAGTCACGCCGGTGAAATTGGCGCCAAGCGAGGTGTCGCGCGATATCGTCCAGGTGGTGTTGCGCGACAGCACGTCGATCTCGCCGGATTGGAGCGCCGTGAAACGGTCCTTGGCAGACAGCGACACGAACTTGACCTTGGTCGGATCATTGAAGACCGCGGCGGCGATCGCGCGGCAAACGTCGACGTCAATACCGGTCCAGTTGCCCTTGTCGTCGGGCGAGGAGAAGCCGGGCAGGCCCTGGCTGACGCCGCAGGACAACATGCCCCGATCCTTGATGGTCTTGAGCGTTTGCGCGTCAGCAGCTTGGGCTGAGAGGCCGGTGGCGAGAGCAAGAGAGAGAGCCAGGGTTACACGTTTCATGGGCTTCAAGCCTTTCAAAGTCATCTCAAGGTCGGGAACGGAATCCCTGCAAGGACACGCCTTGCAAGAGTCATGCTGGAAAACCTTGCCGAACACCCGCCCATCCCAGGGAGCCATACCTTAATCCTCGCCGCTGGCGCCCGCCGCTGTGGCTGTGGCGCAAGGTCCGGTCAGACGATGGATCGAAGGTCGCGGCAGGCCCCTCAACATGCGGCGACTGAATAGCACCTGCGCATCACAGAACGACTGGCGAGCCGGGTCAAGGGGTTGACGGGACTCTTCTGTGTTCTGTTATTAACGACCGCGGCCCCGAGGCCGCCCCGGCCGTGCGGTCCGCGCCCGGCGGAAACGCTTTTTTGAAAGCAGACGCATGGATTCCTCGCACTCCGCAGAGCAGCACGCCGAAACCCGCCTGATCACCTCCGGTCGCGACACCAAGGCGCAGAAGGGGTTCGTCAATCCGCCGGTGTTCCACGGCTCGACCGTGCTCTATCCCACCGCCGAGGACCTGCATGCCCACCGCGGCGAGTTCACCTATGGCCGCCACGGCACCCCGACCACCAGGGCGTTCCAGGACACGCTGATGGCGTTGGAGGGACCGCAATGCGCCGGCGTCGGCATCGTGCCGTCGGGCCTTTCGGCGATCTCCACCACCCTGCTCTCGGTGCTGAAGACCGGCGATCACATCCTCGTTGTTGACAACATCTATCGGCCCTCACGCAATTTCTGCAACGGCATGCTCGCCCGTTACGGCGTCCAGACAACCTATTTTGATCCGCTGATCGGCGCCGGCGTCGAGAAGCTGTTCAAGCCCAATACCCGCGCCGTGCTGGTCGAGGCGCCAGGCTCGCAATCCTTCGAGATGCCTGACATCCGCGCCATCGCCGACGTCGCGCATGGGCGGGACGCGCTCGTCATCGACGACAACACTTGGGCGACGCCGCTCTATCACCGCTCGCTCGAACAGGGCGTCGACATCTCCATGCAGGCGGCCACCAAATATATCGGCGGCCATTCCGACATCATGTTCGGCACGATCTCGGCCAATGCCAGGGCCTGGCCGCAGATAGCCGAGGGCATCCGCCTGCTCGGCGTCTGCGCCGGCCCCGATGATGTCTTCCTCGCACTGCGCGGCCTGCGCACGCTGTCGGTGCGGCTCGCGCAGCATCATCGCTCGGGTCTGGAGATGGCGCGCTGGCTCGCTGGCCGGCCCGAGGTCGCGCGCGTGCTGCATCCGGGGCTCGAGAGCGATCCGGGGCACGCGATCTGGAAGCGCGACTTCACCGGCGCCTCCGGCCTGTTCAGCATCGTGCTGAAGCCCGCGCCGCAAACGGCCGTCGACACCATGCTGAACACGCTCAACCTGTTCGGCATGGGTTTTTCCTGGGGCGGTTTCGAAAGCCTGGCGATTCCCTTCGATTGCGATGCCTACCGCACCGCGACCAAATGGGCGCCGGGCGGCCCGACGCTGCGACTCCACATCGGACTCGAGAGCGTCGACGACCTCAAGGCCGATCTCGACCGCGGCTTCGCTGCCCTCAAAGCGGCAATGTGAGCCTGCCGGAAAGGCAATGCGCCGCAGGAACGAGCAACCCGAGCAGACGTTAGCGCCGATGCGCCATCAAATGATTTGAACCTCAACCATTTGGCGTTAGCCTCACCCGTCGACTCCAAGTCCGGACACGGAGAATGGGTACGTTGGTTCTGCTCGATCTGATGGGTGGCGTGGCGCTGTTGCTGTGGGGCCTGCATATGGTCCACAGCGGGATTTTGCGTGCGTTCGGTCCCGACCTCAGGCATCTGCTCGGCAAAGCCCTCGGCAACCGCTTCAGCGCCTTCGCCGCCGGCCTTGGCCTCACCGCGCTGCTCCAAAGCAGCACGGCAACGGCCCTGCTCACCAGCTCTTTCGCCGCCGAGGGTCTGCTGAGCCTCGTCGCCGCGCTTGCCATCATGCTCGGGGCCAATGTCGGCACAACCCTGATCGTGCAGGTGCTGTCGTTCAACATCGCCGCCGTTGCGCCCGTGCTGTTCGTGCTCGGCCTCGTCGCCTTCCGCGCGGGCCCGCGCTCGCGGATCAAGGACATCGGCCGCGTCTGCATCGGCCTCGGCTTGATGCTGCTGTCGCTGCACATCCTGCTCGACACGCTGGCGCCGGCGGAGAATGCGCCCGGCATGCGGGTGGTGATGACGGCGATCACGGGTGATCCCGTGCTTTGCATCGTGATTGCCGCCCTCCTCACCTGGCTGGTGCATTCGAGCGTCGCCAGCGTGCTGCTGATCATGTCGCTGGCCTATTCGCAGTTCATCACGCCCTATGCGGCTTTCGCTTTGGTGCTTGGCGCCAATCTTGGCAGCGCCATCAATCCCGTGTTCGAAGGCACAAAGCGCGACGACCCAGCGAGCTATCGCCTGCCGGTCGGCAATCTCGTCAACCGCGTGGTCGGTATCGCACTGGTCCTGCCCTTCCTGGGCACGATCGCGGATCACATCCACGCCTGGCAGCCGGACCTTGCGCGGATGACGGCCGCCTTCCATGTCGCGTTCAATGTCGGCACGGCGATCATCTTCGTCGGCCTGCTCGATCCAATGTCGCGCCTGCTCACCCGGCTGCTGCCCGATCGCGTGCAGGAAACCGATCCCGCCCGGCCGCGCTATCTCGATGAGACCGCGCTGGATACGCCGTCACTGGCGCTTGCGGACGCCGCCCGCGAAACCCTGCGCATGGGCGATCTGGTCGAGACCATGCTGCGCAAGGTGATGGCCGCGATGATGACGGGCGACCGTTCGCTGGTCGACCAGGTCTCCAAGATGGACAACATCGTCGACAGCCTCGACGAGGCCATCAAGCTCTACGTCACCAAGCTGACCCGCGGCAGCCTCGACGAGAGTGAGGGCCGGCGTGCCATGGAGATCATCTCCTTCGCCATCAACCTCGAACATATCGGCGATATCATCGACAAGAACCTGAGCGAGCTCGCCACCAAGAAGATCAAGCGGCGCTTCCAGTTCTCGCCCGAGGGTGCGGACGAGCTCGCCGCCTTTCACAAGCGCACGATGGATTCGCTGCGGATCGCCTTCGGCGTGTTCATGTCGGGCGATGCCAACGAGGCCCGCAAGCTGCTGGTGGAAAAGACCGCGCTGAAGAACACCGAGCTCGCCGCCGTCGAGCGCCATCTCGACCGCCTGCGCGAGGGCCGGCCCGAGACGATCGAGACCACATCGCTGCACCTGGACGTGCTGCGCGATCTCAGGCGCATCCACTCGCATATCTGCTCGGTCGCCTATCCTGTGCTGGATGCGGCGGGCGAGCCCTATCGCCGCTCCGAGGCGGAGACATCAGCCCTGCCCGCCTCAGGCGCGACGGCGCTGCCGCGCTAGGGCTGCGCGCACCAGCACGGCACCGCCCGAAAGCAATAGCCCCGCCACGCAAAGCAGCGTCGGGGCGATCCACAACGTCAGGAACGACAGCAGGCGCGCATCGCCGGGGCGCTGCGGATCGTAGGCGATCCTGACCCGCTCGCCATCGGCATAGGGCTGTGCGGTCGATCCGGATGGGGAGGTGAACGTCATCACGCGGCCGTCGCGTGTGGTGAATTGAAAGGTCGGATGGAGAAACGTGCCGCCGTGGTTTCCACCGCTTCGTGCGACGGCACCGACGAAGCGCGCTTCGGTCTGCTCGGCCCTGGCAAGAAAAGCGATCGTGTCGCCCAGATCGAAAAGGCCGCGCCCGAGCAAGGTCAGGCCGATCAGGAGGACCAACAGGAACAGAACTAGCGGGATTTTGCCCATGCCGATCCGGAGATTTGCATGTCCACGCGAGCCCTGATTCAGCGATTCAACGTCTTCGACGCGCGGCCGCGGTTCTTGATGATCAGCATGATGTTGCGGACGTAGATGATCGTCGCCAGCGCCTGTCCGAGGATGATGACGGGCTCACGTTTGACGACGCCGTAGACCAGCGTCATCAGGCCGCCGCCCATCGAGCAGAACCAGAACGCCATCGGCACTACGCTGTTGCCGGCGCGCTCGCTCGCGATCCACTGCACCAGGAAACGCGCGGTGAAGAACAGCTGCGCAACCAGGCCGAACGCCAGCCAGAAATCGAACTTGGCGACGAAGACGTCGTAGAGATAATTGCTCAACGCCTGTCCGTATTGGATGATCATGCGTTCACCTCAGTTACTTCCGGCGTCGGCTTCTTGCGGCGGATCAACCACCACACGCCGGCGAGATCCATGATCCCGATCCACAGCCGGTCGAAGAAGCCGTAATTGGACACGCCGGAATGGCGGGGCCGGTCGACCACGTCGACATAGGCGATATCGAAGCCTTCGCGGCGCATCAGCGCCGGCAGGAAGCGATGCAGCCCGTCGAAATAGGGCATCATCAGGAAGACCTCGCGGCGGAACGCCTTCAGTCCGCAGCCGGTGTCGCGGGTGCCGTCATTCAGGATGGCGCTGCGAATCCTGTTGGCCACCCGCGACTGGAACTTCTTGAAGCCGGTGTCCTTGCGCCCGACGCGCTGTCCGGCGGCAAGGCCGACATTGACGCCCTTCTCAACCGCCGCGATCAGGTCCGGCAGGAAAGCAGGATTGTTCTGGCCGTCGCCATCGAGCGTCGCCACGATAGCGCCGCGCGCCGCGCGCACACCGCTGCGAACCGCGGCCGACTGGCCGCCGGATTTTGAATGACGAAGCTGCCGCAGATTGCCGCGCTGCCTCATGATCGCCGCGAGCCGCTCGCCGGTCGCATCGGTCGAGCCGTCGTTGACATAGATGATCTCATAGGCCCAGCGGCCATCGAGCGCGGCCGTGATCTCCTCGATCAGGGGCGCAATGTTATCGGCTTCGTTGCGCACGGGGACGACGATGGAGACCGAAGGCTGGGACGACGACAAATCGAAAGCTCGTGGTTGGATTGGCCCGTTCCCGGGAACCCTTGGCCCGGGAAGCAGCCGCTTTTATGGGGCGGATGGGCCGCCGGCAACCCTTTTGAGGCGCCCTGGAAGCGCTCCTGGAAGCGGCACGATGCTGCCGTCGGCGCGGATGGCGAAGGCGAGCCGTCGCGCCGCAAACCAATAGCGGACCGCCATGGCGCCGACCATGCCGACCAGCGCACCGGCCGTGACGTCACTCGGGTGATGCGCCAGCAGCACCAGGCGCGTCAGCAGGATGACAACGGCGTAAGTGAACATGACCACGCGCAGACGCGGCCAAAGCGCCGAAACCGCAAAGGCGAGCGCGAACGCCGTCACCGCATGCCCCGACGGCAGGCTGGCATAAGCCCCCGTGCCTTCGAGCGGGATGAAATTGAACGGATCGGCTTTGCCGCCGACGAACGGACGTCCGCGACCGATGAGATATTTCAGGATCTCGGTGACGAACACCGACAGCGCAACAGACAGAAACAGATATTGCAGCCGCGTCCCGAAGCCGAGCAGCAGCGCCCGGCGGCTGCCATGCATTCCGCTGGCGACGAGCGCCACGACCACCAAGGCTGCGCCCAGCACCCAGAGCACGTTCTCGTCCTTGCCGAAATCGGTGAGGATGCGGATCGGCCACAGCCAGGCCGTGCCGCGAGCCGGCATCAGCTGGATCTCGGTCCCATCGAACGCGAGCATCAGAGCGATCACCAAAGCGGCACCCGCCGCGCTGAGCCACAGCGAATGCCGCGCCAGTTTTCGCGCAGCCGCAGCACGGCGCGAATGCGACGGCGAACGCACGAGCTGCGCGAGCGCCCGTCCCACGACAGAGACCAATTGCGTGGGGTAACTCGCACGCGGCGCGATGGTGGCCGTATCAGGCATCCTAGTCAGGGCCCTCGGAACGGAAGATCGAGATCGAGATCGCACGCCCCTGCGAGAAATTATAGCCGTCGATACGCGCGCCGACCTTGTAGCGCAGCCCGATCGCCTCGGCGCGCTGCACGAAGCTGCGCTCCGAGCGCTGCTCGACCAGGGCAAACCGGCAGCTTCCCTGCCTGAGGAAATCGGCAGCCCCCGATCCGTCGGTGAGCAGCGTCTGGGTGCCGGTCAGGAACACAAGGCTCGGCTCGGCATAGCCGGCTGAGGCCGCCTTGGGCCCGACGCAAGTCACGTTGCGCAGCGCGCGCGCGACCTCGATGCTCGGAAACAGCGGCGTCAACGACGGCAGCACGATGCCGTAGACCGCGACGGCCAGCATGAGCGCTGCGACCAGCGCGTTGAGCAACGAGCGCTCGGCGCGATTGGTGTCGAACAGCCACCAGGCGAACAGGCCGAAGATCAGCGAGGCCGCGATGAACGGCCAGGCCGCGAAGGCCGGCTGCCGCGTCAGCATGACCGCGCCGACGACTGCGATGATCGAACCGCCCGCAGGGATCACGAACCACCAGGCCGAGCCGCGCGCGAGCCACGAGCGCGACAGCACGTTTCGCTCCACCGCCCCGGCGGTGAGGATCGCAATCGCGGGATAGAGCGGCAACACGTAATGCGGCAGCTTGGTCAGCACCGCCTCGAACACGATCCAGGACGGGATCAGCCAGGCCAGCAGGAATTGTGCGCCGGGCTCGCGCCGCGCCCGCCACACCGCCGGCGCCGCCATCGCCGCAAGCGGCGCGCCGGGCCAGAAGGTGATCCAGAACAGCGCCAGATAGACACCGGGCGGCGCGCCATGGGATTCCTGCGCGCCGATCTTGCTCAGCATGTCGCCGCCGACGGAATCCGCAAAAAAGGCATCGCCGGCGCGCCAGAAGATCGCGACGAACCAGGGCAGCACCAGCACCAGCACCCACATCAGACCCCAGACCGGGCGCAAGCGCCATAGCCAGGAGGCATCGCGATCCTGGATCGCGAGCGCGACGATGGTGAGCCCTGCGAACATCAGGATCAGCGGGCCCTTGATCAGGATGCCGACCGCGAGCGCGGTCCAGAAAATCGCCGGCCAGCTCCAGGGCGGATGGGCCTCGTCCTCGGCACGCTGCCAGGACAGATAGGCGCGTGACATCGCGCCCATGGCGGCGACCACCGAGAACAGCAGCACGGCGTCGGTCTTGGCGAGGCGCGCCTCGACACCAAGCAGCACGGAGGCGGCCATCAGCAGCGCGGCGAGCACTGCCCCGCGCCGCGTGACGAAGCCCAGCGCCGTCCAATAGGTCATCAGCACCGCGCCGATCGCACCGATCAACGAGGGCAGCCGATAGACCCAGATGCGCAATTCGGCCTTGGGCAGCTTCAGCACTGTGGCCACGTCGACGGCCGCGGATTGCAACCAGTAGATGCCGACCGGCTTCTTGTAGCGAACGTCCTCCTGGAAGCGAATGTCCACATAGTCGCGGCTCTCGACCATCTGCTTGGTGGCCTGCGCGAACCGTGCCTCGTCGCGGTCGACGGGCGGGATGGTGAAAAATCCCGGCAGAAACAGCAGCAGCGCGCACAGCACCAGGAAGCCCACGGCGCGGGCGTGGCTGGCGGTGACAAAGTCGAGCATCAGCACAAGCCGACTGCCCGGATTCACGGGCGTTTTCGGCTGTCGGGGCGCTCCAAATCGGGGAGTCGGATGGGTCTCGGCCATTGGTTCCGCTTACGCTGAAACCGCCATCGCCACAACCGCTTAAGCCGCTCTCATTGAATTCGAATGACGACTGTGTCCGCGGCGCCCGTGGCGTCGATCACCGTCAGCCGTGCAAAGCCCGGACCGGGCGGATCGATCAGGCGCTGGCGCCGTCCGTCGATCTCGCCCAGCGCCGTTCCGTTGACCATGACAGTCATCGGCAGCACCCCGCCGGCGACCTTGACCGGCATGGCGGCCGCCTCCGCTCCGCCCGACCGATCCACATCGATCCGGGAGCCGTTGAGCGGGAACTGGATGTGGAGCGCCTGCTCGCCGCCGGTCCGGACCAGTTCCCCGACGGGCCGGAACCGTTTCAGCGGCAACGGCAACTTGGCGTTGTTGGCAAGGAGGGTTCCCTTGGGGGGCTTTGGCAGTGGGCTCAACGTCTTGCCGGTCCGTGCGAAGGCATCGAACAGAATGGGCGCGGCGGCGAGGCGGCCGATCAGGCCGGGCACCGGCGCGCCATCGGGCCGGCCGACCCAGACGCCGATGGTCATGCGGCCGTCGAACCCGACCGACCAAGCATCGCGATAGCCATAGGAGGTGCCGGTCTTGAAGGCGATGCGGTTATGGGCTGCGTTCTCCGGCGGCGGGGTTCCCAGCAGCACGTTGCCGACCTGCCAGGCCGCCACGGGGTCCAAGAGCCGCAGCGGCTCGCGATCATCCTTGGTGGCCATGATCTCGCGGAGTGGCTTGGTGGTGCCGAGCCGAGCGAAGCCTGCATAAAGCTGCGCCAGATCCTGGAGCGTAACGCCGACACCGCCGAGGCCCATCGCGAGCCCTGGCGACTCGTCCTTGGGCAGAACCAGATTGCCGCCGGCCTGCCGCAGCCGCGAGGCCAGCCGGCTCGAGCCGACGCGGTCGAGCAGCACGATGGCCGGCACGTTCAATGACATCTGCAGGGCCTTCTTCACCGGCACCGTGCCCTGGAACGTCATGTCGAAGTTTTCGGGCGCGTAGGAGCCGAAGCGCACCGGACGATCGTCGATCAGGCTGTCGGGGTGAACGAAGCCGTCCTCGAAAGCCAGGCCATAGATGAACGGTTTCAGCGTCGAGCCCGGTGAGCGGATGGCGCGGGTCATATCGACCTGCCCTGCCCGGCTCACATCGAAATAATCGGCCGAGCCGACACGGGCGAGCACGTCGCCGCTCTCGACGTCGACGACGATGATGCCGACCGAAATGTTCGGCCCCAGCGCAATGGCGCGGTCGCGCGCCAGCGGCTCCAGCACCTTCTGCAGATTTGAGTCCAGCGTCAGCTTGATAACAGGCGCATCCTTGACCGTTGCCAGCGCGTTGTCGGAGGCATGCGGCGCCAGGATCGGCATCGGCTTGCGCAGCGTTGGCACGGGCACGGCCTTGGCCTGCCTGGCATCGTCGACGCTGACCACATGCTCCTCGACCATGCGGTCGAGCACGCGATCCCGCGCGATGCGCGCGGCGTCGGGATAACGATCGAGCCGACGGGTTTCCGGCGATTGCGGCAACGCGACCAGGAGCGCGGCCTCCGCCAGCGACAGCCGCTTCGGCTCCTTGCCGAGATAAGCGATCGATGCGGCACGAATGCCTTCGAGATTGCCGCCATAGGGCGCGAGCGCGAGGTAGAGGTTAAGGATCTCGTCCTTGCTCAAGCTTCGCTCCAGCTCGATCGCGCGCACGATCTGATGCAGCTTCGCGTAAAGCGAGCGCTGCCGCCGCGGCTCCATCAGCCGCGCCAGCTGCATCGAGATGGTCGAGCCGCCCGACACGATGTGACCGCGCGTGCCGAGCTGCACCGCCGCGCGCCCGAGCGCCAGCGGATCGATGCCGTCATGGGCGTAGAAGCGCTGGTCCTCATAGGCGAACAGCAGCTTCAGATAGGTCGGATCGACATTCGTCTTGGCATCGACAGGCAGACGCCAGCGCCCGTCCGCCATCGCGTAGGCACGCAACAGCTTGCCGTTGCGATCGACGACAGTGGTCGAGACGCCTCGCGCCTCGTCGAGCGGCAGCGGGCCGAGGGAATAGACCCAGCCGACGAAGCCGATGATGGCGAGGATGAACGCGAGCGCAGCTGCCGATAGAAGACGATGGCGCCAGCCCGGCGCTCTGTCATGGCCGGGCTTGTCCCGGCCATCCACGATCTTGCTGGCCGCATCAAAGCCCGTGGATGCCCGGGACAAGCCCGGGCATGACGACGGAGTATGAGGCGCGAGCTCGTTCATCCAATCACCACTCACTTCGCCGCCCGCACCTCGACTGTGCCCGTGCCGGTGCGGCCGTAGCGCGAGGGGTTGTACATGTCCTCGACATAGGCCTGCGGCAGCACATATTTGCCCGGCGAGACCACGCGCACGACATAGGCGACGGTGAAGACCGCCTTGGAATCCGAGGCCCGGTCGACGGCCGCGGTGAAGCGGTCATCGCGGAATTCGGTATCCTCGGGCTCCGCGCCATCCTCGATCCAGTCCAGCGTGCCGCTGTCGCCCGACGACACCAGCTTCGGATTGTCGATCTCGAGCCCGGCTGGCAGATAGTCGGACACCATGATGTGGCCATATTCAGGCTTGGCTTCCGTAATCTTCAACACCACGGCAAAGCGGTCGTTCTGCTTGACCTTGCTGATGTCGGCCGGCTTGCCGTCGAGCGTGAAGTAGTTGCGCTCGATCTTGAAGCCGTTCGAGGCGGCCGGCTCCGGCGTCACCGGTGAGCCCGATACCGAGATCACCGCCTGCACCGGCGCATCGCCGGTGTTGGTGATCTTCAGCGGCTTGCCGCTCAGCGTATCAGCTTTGTAGCTGCGGTAGAGCGCAGTCTTGATCGGCTGGCCGTCGTCGACCTCGATCGAGAGGTTTTCCTTGGCCAGCGCCCGCGCGGCCAGCACCAGCCATGCATTCTCCTGCGTGGAGGTGTAGGGCGTCAGCCCGCGCGCGACTTCCACCCGCGAGACCGCTTGCGTCAGTGTCGCCTTGGGCGCATTGCCTTCGCTGGCGAGCGAGACCAGCGCTGCGGCATCGCGGAGCTGCGAGCCGTAATCGGTGCGGCCGAACTCCAGCACCGGCTTTGGCGCCAGACTGTCGAGCGCCGCGCTGTAGACCCGTTCGGCGCGGTTGCGATCGCCGACCAGAGCGAGCGCCGCCGCAAGCTGAGATTTGGCGATCGGCGTCGCCAGATTGCTCAGCTTGGTGTCGGCGAGATAGCGGAGATCGCCGATCGGAGCTGCGCCATTGCGGGCGAGCACGTAGAGGCCGTAGGCGAGATCGCGGCCGCCGTCCTTCTCCGGCTCGTTGCCGTTGACGACAGAGTTTCTGATGCGGTCGAGCGCGTTCTTGAACAGAACGTCAGGCACCACAAAGCCCTTTTCACGGGCGCGAGTCAGGAAGTCCGTGACGTAAGCATCGAGCCAGGCGTCATCGCCGCCGGCCGACCACAGGCCAAACGAGCCGTTGGAGCCCTGACGGGCCAAAAGCCGCTCGATGGCGTCGCGGATGCGGTGGTCGACCTCGGTATCCATGGCGAGATGCGCCCCGGCCGCGAGATCGTTGACGTAGAGCAGCGGCATGGCGCGGCTCGTGATCTGCTCCGAGCAGCCATAGGGATAGCGATCGAGCGCCTTGAGGATCGTCGCCGCATCGAGCGCGGTAGACAGGCTCGCCGAGACCGAGACGCTGCCGGTGCCCGGCACGAGGTCGGAGAACATGTCCGAGGTCAGCGTCAGGCTCTCGCCTTTCGCCAGCGTCCGGATCGAGCGCCGCGCCAGCACCTGCGTTGCCGCCTTGACGTCGAGCGCGTAGTGGCGCGCGAGCGTCAGGCCGTTCGGCCCCTTGATGTCGACGTCGAGCGTTGCCTGCCCGGCCGCGGTGGCATCGATGGCAAGCGCGAACGAGTTGCGCTGCTTGGCGGCGAGCTTCACCGTGGTGGCGGGGTGGCCCGTCATCTTCACCGGACCGCCCGTCTTGACGCTGATGACGTAATCGCCGGTCTGGCCCTCGACATTGTCGATCTCGAGATTGACCGTGCCGTGGTCGCCATTGAGCAGGAAGCGCGGCAGGGTCGTGGTCAGCACCACGGGGTCGCGGATCACGACATCGGTGTTGGCGCGGCCGAGTTTTGTGGCCGTCCACGCCACCGCCATCACGCGCGCGGTGCCGGCGAACTCCGGAATGTCGAAGCTGACTTCCGCCGTGCCGTCGGCGCCGACGGTGACGATGCCCGAATAGAGCGCCAGCGGCTTTTGCGCGGGCGGCGAGCCCTGCAGCTCGTCAGCGCCTGCGTCGCCGCCGGATTTGATCTGGCCGCGGGTGCCGGACATGCCGTCGATCAGCTGCCCGTAGAGATCGCGGATTTCCGCCGAGAGCTGACGCTGGCCGAGATAATAATCGTCAGGTGCCGGCGGCTTGTAATTGGTGAGGTTGAGGATGCCGACATCGACCGCGGCGATCACGATCTTGGCGTCTTCGCCGGGATTGAGCCCGTCGAGCCTGACCGGGATCTTGAGCGTCGAATTCGGCCGGATCAGATCCGGCGGCGTCAGCTTCATGGCAAGCGTGCGGGCCTGCTTGTCGATGCCGAACCATTTCAGGCCGATCGCGCGGCCCGGCATGCGCTGGGCGGCCGCATCGAGCGGACGGCGCAGCGTCGCCACCACATAGGCCCCGGTGCCCCAGTCCTTGCCGACCGGGAGCTTCACCTGCGCGGTGCCTTCCTTGACGTCGACGGTCTGCGTCGTCAGCAGGCGGTCGCCGACGACGTTGATGGTCAGCTTGCCGGCGGAGCGGACATTGACCGACACCGTCATGGTATCGCCGGACGCATATTGCGGCTTGTCGATGGAGGTCTCCAGCAAATCAGGCGTATCGGCGCTGCCGTCGGAATACCAGCCGACGTCGAACTGCACCGAGGTCACCGGACCGTCTGCGTCATTCGACTTCACATCGAGCCGGTAGCGGCCGGGCCGGGGCGCCAGCGAGATCCGCGTCGGCTTGTCGGCGGCGATCGTGACGTCACCGTCGGCGACGCGCGAGGTCGACTTGACCGGCTCGTACTCCCAATAATTGTTCTGGCGGTACCATTGATAGCGCGATTCCATCTTCAGGAGCTCGTAGCGCAGGCCGTCGCGGGGAAGCGTCTTGCCCTCGGGCGAGACGAACACGATTTCGAACTCGGCCTTGTCGCCTTCCGCGACGTTCTTGTCGCCGAATAGCGGCTTGATGCCGATCAGCGCGGTCGCGGGCGCGACCGGCAGAACGAGCTTGCGCTCGACGGCGCGGCCGCCGGTCTCGACCATGCGGACGAAGATCTGCGCCTCCTGCGGACGGGTCGAGGCAGGCTGCTTCTCCAGCGTCACGGGGAAGGTCGCAACGCCATTGGCGTCGGCCTCGGGCAGGTTCTCCAGTGGCGTACGCTCGTTCGAGGTGGTCTGCTCGTCATCGACGCCGAACTGGTAGCCAGCATAGCCGGGTCGCCCGGAGGCAGGCGCAATCAGAATGTCGCCCTCGAGGCCGAGGCCGGAGGCCGGTGCGCCGTAGAGGAAATGACCGTCCGCCTTGAGCTCCACAGGAGTGTTAGCTTTGATCAGCTTGTCCTTGGCGGACAATTCGAATTCGATCCGATCGGGGACGTAATCCTCGACCATGAAGGTGGTCTCGCCGACCGACGAGCCCTTCGGATCGGTGAAGGCGCGCACCCGCCAGGTCCCGGTCGGAACGGCCGAGTTGAGCGGCACGGCGAGCGTGCGGCCGCCGGCGCCCTGGTCAGCCAGCACGGCGCGGCGGAATTCGACGCCATCAGGACGCTCGATCACGAGCGTCAGCGGCCCACCATTGACGGCATTGCCCTGCCCGTCGCGCAGCAGCGCGGTGAGATAGACGGTCTCGCTGGAGCGATAGACGCCGCGCTCGGCATAGACGAAGGCATCGGCACCCGCGGGCACGACGCGGCCCGCGACACCACGGTCACTGAGGTCAAAGGCCGAGCTCTTCAGGCTCAGGAAAGCGTAGTCGGCCTTCTCGCCGGTCACCGTCAACATCGCGGGCGACAGGCCGCCCTCGCCGCGCGCCAGCCCCGCCTCGAACAGCACGTGGCCGGCATCGTCGGTCTTGCGCGTCGCCAGAATCTCGTTGTTGCGGGCGACCAGCCGCACCTCCGCTTTGCCAACCGGATCGGTCGAGGCCAGTGAGTTCACGAAGACATGGATGCCGTCATTGCCGGAATACGCTGACACGCCGAGGTCGGAAACGATGAACCATTGGGTTGCGAGCTGATAATCATCGTCGCTGCCCGGCCCCTTGGCCGCCGCCGTCATCACATAGACGCCGGGCTGCAGCTCGCCCAGTGCCTCGTCGACCGGGAACGCGGTGGTGACGTCCTGGTTCAGCGTCATCGCGGTCGCGAGCTCGCCGGACCAGACCTTGACGCCGCGCTCGTTGCCGAGATCGCTGAGCTGGTACTTCGACAAAGTCTTCTGGAAGTCGCTGTCGACCACCGTGTTGATCAGGTTGCGATCGCCGATCCGGAAAACATTGATGTTCACCGCGGGCGTGTTGACGCTGACCACGGGAATGCCGCGCTGCCCGGTCCGCGGCAAGACGTAGGCGCGGCTGGTGAAGCGCACGAACGGCTTGCGGTCGCGCACATAGATGTTGAACTCGGCCGATTTCGGCAGGCCTTCCTTCACCGTCGACGGCAGGCCGGCACGTAAGTTGATGTTGTAGCGCTCGCCATGCTTCAGCCCGTCGACGCAGAGCTGCTTGCCCTCCGCCGACAGCGCCGGCTTGTCCTGGCCTGCGAGCGCCAGGAACGGCGCGAAATCGGTGCGCTTGGCGAGCTCTTCCGAGAACTGGAAGCAGGCGCGCGGGCTCGCTGAATCCAAGTCCACGGTATAGTCGAGCAGGCGGAAGCCGTGCTCGTCGCGCAGCTTCTCATATTGGCCGCGGACATCGGCGACCTCGCGCATGTCCAGCGACAGCCGCAATGCGTCGAGTGCCGGCCGGAACAGATGCCGTTCGGCGAGCGACCTGCCGAGCACCGCGAGCGCATCGGCCTCCTCGCCCTGATTGCCGGCACGCGTGTAAGCGATGTAGGCGGCCGTCGAGGCCCGCTCCCAGAGGAACGTCTGCTCGCTCGAGCTCCGCGGCGTGATCTGGAAGATCACCTTCGCGAGCCGCAGCCAGTTACCGGCGTCATCGGGCGTGGTCGCGGCGATCTGGCCAAGGACCGAGAGCCCGGTGCGGTAATCGTTGCGCTTGAAGGCGGCGTCGGCGTCCGTCTTCAGCGTCGCATTGGTCTTGGCGACCGGCCCTGCCTCGCTCTTGATCTGCGCCTCCAGCTTGATCGCAGAATCAGCGAGATCGTCGCGCTTGAACGCCTTGTCGGCGGCATGCGCCGCGCTCAGGCCAAACGCCAGCGTTGCGCAGAGGGTGACGGCGCGAACCAGACCGATCATGAATGGACTCCCGGAAATCGCGGACGAGCGCCGCGGCGGCGATAATGTGTGCGGAAAGGTGACGGACTCATGGCGATGGAACCAAAGGTGCAAAACGTCGCATTCGCCATGGCAAGGGCACGCCCAGAGGAGACCGATCACGCTACCGCCGCGCACGCCGTCCTGAGGCGCAGGCAATATCGGACCAGTCGACCGGCGACCGTGTCCCGGAAGCTGGTCAGCGTTGCCGGCGACGTAATCCGTCGTCCAGTCCGCTGCCGCTCAACCCGGCACCCTGACACTTCACCGTTCCGGTTTGTCGCAGCACTGAGGAAAACGGTTCGGTTCAGGCTTGGCGAAAGACCAGATTTTTCATATTGCCATGATATATGGTCAGCCGGGCCCCAACCCGGGCTGGCCGGAACGGTCCCGTAGCTCAACTGGATAGAGCATCAGATTTCTACTCTGAGGGTTGCAGGTTCGATTCCTGCCGGGATCGCCACCCGTTCAACTTATCCGCTTCGTTCTTGCGCCCGATCCGTGTTGCGCAACGTCGCTTGGCGCCGACAGCAAATTCAACGCGTTGCGCGGCACTACAAATCACTCCAGGCAACCCGGCAGCAACACGCTCATTCGCTTTCCGTTCACGAACGGAGCGCTGCGATGATCAACGCAATACTTGCAGGGATCGGAGGATCGTCGCGACACTAGTCCCAGCCGTGATCGCCTTAGGCGCCGTCGCGACCAACGACTGGCAGTAGCTCGCGCTCGTTCAGTGCCACAAGGAATCGACTATTTGACTCTCGACAGTACCGAGTTTCGATCGAGGGATGAGTGTCCGCCTTCTCAAACACGAAGCCGTACCCGGCACAGGAAGCTTCGAGGTCCGCTTCGCGGATGGTCGCCGAAGTCGATACTTTTATTTCGACGACCTGCCATCGCGACGGCTCCGTCCAGGACAAGTCCCGCGCGAGCAAGCGATCGATTGGGCGAGAATGTTCGCACGGATTATGCGTGGCTTGATCGAAGGTTGGGACTGGAGGAAAGAGGCCGCCAACTGAGGCGGCCCAACGTGTGGGTGTTCCGCTTGTAGGTACACGTCCGAAGAACAAAAGCAGGTCTATTATATTCAAAGTCCGTTCTCGACCGGAGAACAAAGAGACAAGGGGCGGCCAACGCGAGCAGCATGGCTTGAGGCTGGCTTAATCATCCCAAGTTCGGTCGCCGCATTCGCATTCGAACGTGCGCACGGTCGTACCGCGGTCTGGGAAATGCACCACCCTCAACAAGCGAAGCGTTCTTCCGCAAAATCTACACTTCTTGTCGGGTCGGCTTTCGGTTTCGCCGATCTTTTCCGCCTTAAACAGTTCCATCTGGCTCTAGCCAAAGGTGTTGATGCCTTAGAATTGGGCACAGATCCCGCGCGTTGTTTGTTCAAAAATTAACCTATGTTACCTCTCAAGACGCCCACCCCTACCTGGGTGTTCCGCTTATAAATACACGTTCAAAAGACAAAGCAGGATCAGCACAACCTTTCTCCGCCCTGAGAACTATGGGCCCGCCAGAGCGAACCGGCGGCTCCCCTATATTCTAATCAGCGACCATGCAGGGTTGAGGTTCATTGAACCACCGTCGGCGATCGAGTGATCCCGGTCTTCCGCGCCATCGTTGCCATCGTCAGCACTGCAACGCGCGCGATGACTGCCGTACTTGTCCGGATGTTCGACCAGGTAGTCGCGACCAAACGGGCCTACGGCCCAATGCGATCAGTCCCTGCGCTCGATTCATCGACACGACGATCGCGCGCAAGCTGATGCCACGCCAGCGCCAGCTCGATGAGGCGTTGCCGGTCGGGGCCTTCCGACTCGGCGGCGCGCTTCATAGCTGCCTCGGCTTCATGCTGTGGATCGTACTCGGTACACATGAGTGCCGACTCTAACCGCTCGATCCGGACAAGTGCGTGGCAATTTCGTCCGTATGATTGCGGATAACGGGGCGTGTTGCCGACGATTTCAGCACGCTCTAATTGTGACCTCCATAGAATTGCACTGGCGGTTTCAAACCGCCGGCAAGCGCCCGCTGCGCGCGACGTTGCTGATCATACACACAAAGCGGTGAGGCCCGTTCATTTGCACCGATCTGTGAATTGCATCACAGCCGAGGCTCGGCGCGTCCGCTAAAGAGCGACATAGTACTCCGCAGAACGCGACAGAGGATCGATGGCTCTCCCCCTCACGAGACGAGAAGCCGAAGCGCAAGCGCCCGCGTCGACGCGCAATGCCGACCTGCAAGGCTTCGCCTTTCTCGCAACCATCGCCATCGTGATGACCGCCTGGATCGGTGCCCTGGTCTGGGCTGCGATGGCGTTCCTGACCTGGCTTGTCTCGTAGCGCGAATGGCGCGCTAAAACAGGCAGTGCGCGATCTGCACCCCCTTGATACCCCCGCAAACGATCATGGCCCATAGCGCCAAGCTGATCTGGATCGCGTCCAGCATGTTCCACTCCCCTGCGACTCACCTTTGATTTTTTCTTTGATCAATCGCGCGAGGCGGCAATGAGCGCTAGTGGAAATTTAAGCCGTTGTTGTGCGCCGCCACGGAGATTGATTTGCAAAAAACAGCATTCTGTCATTTCCGCAAACAAATGAGGCGGGCTTGAGCCCGCCTCGTTCAATTCAGATCTCGCTCAGACGCTCAGTAACAGGCGCGCGGATCGACCTGCACATACTGGCCGCTCGGATAGCGGTAATAACAAACCCCTTCGGCGACATAGTAGCCCGGACGTGAAGCGGCCGTTGCTCCCGCGATGGCACCGGTTGCACCGCCGATGACCGCGCCCGCAGCCGCACCCGAGGCGTTGCCCGAAAGCAGGCCGCCGAGCACACCGCCGACAATGGCGCCGCCCAGCGCGCTCGCGCCGGGATCGGGCGCCGGCGGCGGGGGCGGTTCATAAGCCACCGGCGGACCCGGCGGGGGCGCGTAGGCCACCGGCACGTCGTCCACATATTCCTCGGAGATATAAGCGGGTGGGCCGTCCATCCGCTGCGGATAATAGTACCAGACGCCGCCCACGTCCCACCACCAGCCGGGACGGCCATTGTGGACCTCATGACGCCAGCGTCCGCCCTCCCAGGCAAGATTGCCACGGTAGGTATGTCCACCCCAGTCGCGCGCGGGCGCCGGACCGCGCACCATGGTGCGGCCGGGCCTCGGGGACGGACCATCGGCACGGTGCGGACCGGCTCCGGGCGCCGCGTGGGCCTGACCGCCAGGTTGGGAGCCGGATCGCCCTGCCTGCGGTGGCGGACCTTTGCGGGTGTTCTGGTCGGCCGGTGGCGGGCTAGCTGCGCCCTGCCCTGGCGGTTGACCTGCGCCCTTGGGCGGACCCGCGTCCTGCGCCTGGGCGGACAATGCCAGCAACGACATGGCCGAAACCACAGGAATGATGATCTTCATACGGCTGGACGCACCCATTCGTGCCTACCCCTTAACTTTCAGAAATTGCCGTGGCCCATGCGCGATAGCCGATTCCGATCGCATGTGGCTGATGCCGGCTGACATAGCTGATTTGCCAGATTGAGCTGCCAGATTGAGCTGCAAAGGCCGCTATGTCCCGTTACATCTGGTTAAGATCGCGGCGAATTTTCGTCCGGACGGGCGGTAAACCCGGCCTAGCGCGCCGGCTCGATCACATCGCAATTGCGTCGCCCCGACATCAGGCAATCCTGCATCTTGCTGGCTGCTGTGAGGTCCCGAGCGAGCCACAGGCCAACTGCGAGAAGTGCGGCAGCAATGATGAGCCCGGCGACCGCGCCACGACGGCTGTCGCCGGATTGGGATTTGGGGGATTGGGGTTTGGGCGAAGCTTTGGGCTTCTCTACGGGTTCGGGCATCAAGTCAGGCTCGGACATGGGCGGCCTTGGCGCTCGCTGAGGCCGTTTATCACCTCCGCGACGTCACGTCACATCCCCGCGCGGCCGTCGCCGCTCGGGCCGCTCAACCCTTGGTCTGCCGCACCGCTTCTTTGCGCAAGGTCTCGACCGCCGGGATCGCCTGCTGGGCGCGCGGCGCGCAGCTCGTCAGGATGAACGCGGTTTGGGTACACTCCCAGGCGGCTCCAAGAACGGCACTCTCGATCGGCTGCGGACGGGCAGCCAAGAGGACCGCGCCTACGACCGCCACTGCGGCAACCACGATCGCAAGGGCTTTCGGGCTCAGCCGGAAAAAGATCATGCCCGTGCTCCGTCTCGTATGGCGGACGCTAGGCGCCGCCGCTGGGTGCCCTTATGAGGGACATCACAATTCGGCAGTTTTTCCGGGCTACGAAGGGTCGGTTGGTTCAGCGATTTCGTGGACCTGATCGGCTGCGAATATGGGTGGCTTCGCGGCGCGTGGCGATGTACACGCTTCTGCGTCGCGTGGCGCCTGCTTGTGCCCAGCCGACGTACCAACAGGCAGTGATGTAGGATCGAAAGCGAGGAAGACAAGGCTCGTCGAATGAGTGGATTTAGGGAACCCGGCTTCGCAGACCGGCAAAAGGCGGCGCTGGAAGCCCGCAAAAATCTTTTGAACAAATTCAAGTCGCAGCCGGGACCTGACGATCCCGCTGTGGTGGCGAAGCGCGCCGAGCGCGAGGCGCTCGCGGCCAAGCGCGCCGAAGCGAAGGCTGCGCGCGAGGCCGAAAAAGCCGAGCAGAAGCGCCGCGAGGAAGAAGCCAAGGCCGCGGAAGCCGCGCGCCTTGCGCGTGAGGCCGAGGAAGCGGCTGCCAAGGCGGCAGCGCTCGAGGCCGAGCAGAAGGCCAAGCGCGACGCCCGTTACGCCGCCCGCAAGGCCAAGCGGAAGTAAGCTTCAACAAAATTTGACCTGAAAATTTGACCTCAAAATTTGACCTCAAAATTTGACCTGGGGCCCACGGGCTCCAGGTCAAATCGCGCCGCACCGGCCGCGAACGCGAAATGCGACGACGGGCCGCGGATGGACGAGGCAGATGCTGGGCATGCCGGGCTCGCCCCGTTGGAGGCGGCCGGCATGACGGCAGAAGATCAGTTCTTCTTCATCATCCCGTCGTCTTTTTTCATGCCATCCTTCGCCATCGTATCCTTCTTCATGCCGTCGTCCTTGGACATGTGATCCTTCTTCATGCCGTCCTTGGACATCGTGTCCTTCTTCATCATGCCGTCGTCCTTGCCCATCTTGTCCTGGGCAAAAGCGGCCGGCGACAGCGCCAGGCCAAGCGAGAGAGCGGCAGCCGAGACGCCGAGCACGATGCGGGTGCGAATGGTCATGAGAGATAATCCCTTCGAGATGGTGTTGTGAAAGCGACAGGTGCCGCTACTCAATCTCGACGGATCGACACGCGCGCTTGTTACGCGACATTGCGAACTTTTTTCGTCAGGCCGCCGCGCGATTGGGCGATCGTTTCCCTGACCAAAAGCGTTAATGACCGAAACACGAGGCTCGGCGAGTGCAGCGCAGCAAGGCGAACACTTGCCGCGGCCTTCCATCTCGAACTATCAGATGAGAGAACCCAAGGTCTTAGACCGGCTAGAATGGGCCTCCGTGCCGGTCTCGCGACCCGCCAGATCACTCAGATGAGAAGCGTTCAAAGAACCGTCGAAGGGGATACTTCATGTTCACGCGTCGTCACCTGCTCGCGACAGCCGTCGCAGCCCCCGCCATTCTCCGCTTCGGCATCGGCACCGCGCATGCCGCGACCACGCTGAAGATCTCGCACCAATTCCCCGGCGGCACCATCGACAAGGGTGATTTCCGCGATCGGCTCTGCCGTATGTTCGCAGCCGAAGTCGCCAAACGCAGCAATGGCGACATTGCCGCCGAGATCTATCCGAACTCGTCGCTGGTCAAGACCAACGCGCAGTTCTCAGCGATGCGCAAGGGTGCGCTCGACATCTCGCTGTATCCGATGCCCTATGCCGGCGGCGAATTGCCGGAGACCAATATCGGGCTGATGCCCGGCCTCGTCACCACCTATGACCAGGGCATGCGCTGGAAGAAGGAGCCGGTCGGCAAGGCGCTCTCCGACTTCCTCGCCGACAAGGGCATCATTCTGCTCACCTGGGTCTGGCAGGCCGGCGGCGTCGCCAGCCGTTCCAAGCCGATCGTGGCGCCGGAAGATGCCAAGGGCATGAAGGTGCGCGGCGGCTCGCGCGAGATGGACATGGTGCTGCAGACCGCCGGCGCCTCAGTGTTGTCGGTACCGTCAAACGAACTCTACGCGGCGATGCAGACCGGCGCATGCGATGCCGGCATCACCTCCTCCACCAGCCTGATCTCGTTCCGCCTCGAAGAGGTCGCGAAGTCGCTGACCTCGGGCGCCGGCGCGTCCTACTGGTTCATGCTCGAGCCATTGATGATGTCGAAGGCGATCTTCGACAAGCTGCCGAAGAACCAGCAGGACATCCTGGTCGCTGTGGGCCAGGAGCTCGAAGCCTTCGGCCGCAAGGGCGCGCAGGATGACGACGTCGAGGTCGCCAAGGTCTACGAGAAGGCCGGCGCCAAGGTGAGCGCGCTCGATGCCGCCACCGTCGGCAAGTGGCGCGACATCGCCCGCGACACCGCGTGGAAGGATTACGGTGCCAAGACGGCGACCGCCGCCAACCTGCTCAAGCTTGCGTCCGACGTCGCCGCATGAGCCACGGTCCTCAACCGGATCGTGACGATCAGGCCAATGCTGCCGCAAGGACCGGCCTTGCGGCAACGCTCGATCGCGGCCTCGCCATCCTCAACCGCGTCATCGTCGTGTTCGCGGCGGTGGCGCTGGTGGCGGCCTGCGCCATCCTGAGCTACAGCGTGCTCAGCCGCGCGTTGTTCAAGGCCGCAAATTACTGGCAGGACGAGGCCGCCGTGTTTCTGCTGGTCGGCGCCACCTTCATGACCGCCGCCTATGTGCAGCAGAATCGCGGCCATATCGGCATCGAAGCCTTCGTCGGCCTGCTGTCGCCGCTGGCGAACAGGGTCCGGCTCTGGATCGTCGATGCCGCAACGTTCCTGTTCTGCGCCTTCTTCACCTGGAAGTCGTGGACGCTGACGCATGAGGCCTATGTCGACGGCCAGGTCTCGAACTCGATGTGGTCGCCGCCGCTGGCCATTCCCTATTCGCTGATGGCGCTCGGCATGAGCCTGCTCTGCCTCCAGATCCTCGTGCAGCTGGCGCTGCCCTTCGCAGGAGCCAAGCGGCCATGAGCGTTTTCGGCATCGGTATCGCTTACGGCGTTGCGACGCTGCTCGTGATGTTCTCGGGCATGCCGATTGCGTTCGCGCTCGGCGCGGTCGCGGTCGTGTTCATGGGCATCTACATGCCCTCGGCCTCGCTCGATACGGTGACGCAGAACGTCTACGAGGAAATGGCCTCGATCACGCTGCTGTCGATCCCGCTGTTCATCCTGAAGGGCGCGGCGATCGGCAAATCGCGCGCCGGCCAGGATCTCTATTCCGCGCTCCACGCCTGGCTGCATCGCGTGCCCGGCGGCCTCGGCGTCGCCAACGTGTTTGCCTGCGCGCTGTTTGCGGCAATGGCGGGCTCGAGCCCCGCGACCTGCTCGGCCATCGGTTCGGCCGGCATCCCCGAGATGCGCAAGCGCGGCTATTCCGGCGGCTTCGCGGCCGGCATCATCGCCGCCGGCGGCACGCTCGGCATTCTTTTGCCGCCCTCGATCACCATGATCCTGTTTGCGGTCGCGGCCGAGAAGTCGCTGGGGCGCCTGTTCCTCGCCGGCATCGGGCCCGGCCTGTTGCTGGTCTCGCTATTCGGCTTCTATGCGGTGTACCGCTTCCGCCGCGAATATGCTGCGGCCGAAGCGATCTACAAGAACGGCGGTCCGGAGGCGCCAATTCTCGCCCGCGACGAGTACACGCTCGCCGAACGCTTCAGCGTGCTGCCACGCGTGATCCCCTTCGTCCTCTTGCTCACCGGTGTCATGGCCGCGCTCTATGGCGGCTTTGCCACGCCGTCGGAGACAGCCGGCCTCGGCGGACTTCTGGCGCTGGGGCTGATCGCGGCGATCTACGGCGTGTGGCGGCCGGAAGATCTCGGCCCCATCATGAAGTCGACGATCCGGGAATCGACCATGCTGATGATGATCATCGGCATGTCGCTGCTCTATTCCTACGTGATGAGCTATCTGCACATCTCGCAATCGGCCGCCGAGTCCGTCGTGGCGATGCACCTGCCGCGCTGGGGCCTGCTGCTCGCAATCCTGGTCATGGTCGTTGTGCTCGGCTTCTTCCTGCCGCCGGTCTCGATCATCCTGATGACCGCGCCGATCATTCTGCCGCCGTTACGCGCTGCCAATTTCGACATCATCTGGTTCGGCGTGGTCATGACCATCGTGATGGAGATGGGACTGATCCATCCCCCCGTCGGGCTCAACATCTTCGTCATCCGCAACGTCGCGCCTGATATCCCGCTGAGCGAGGTGATCTGGGGCACGCTGCCTTTCGTGCTCCTGATGATGGGCGCGGTACTGCTGCTCTGTCTCGTACCCGAGATCTCGACCTGGTTGCCGGACCTTGTGATGGGCCCGGACGGAAGCAGGTAGCGGCATAACAGGTGCCGTAGTCCGTAGGGTGGGCAAAGGCGCATAGCGCCGTGCCCACCACGTCTCAATGTTCGGGTAGATTGCGTGGGCACGCTTCGCTTTGCCCACCCTACGGCACTAAGCCTCAGGGCGTCGCCCGCTTCTTCTTCGCATTCAGCGCCGACGCCACGCGGCTCACCGGCGGTTTGCCCAGCACCGCGCTCATCACATTCGTCGCCGCCAGCAGCTTCTCCATTTCGACGCCGGTCCTCACGCCCATGCCCTCGAGCATGTAGACCACATCCTCCGTCGCCACATTCCCCGTTGCCCCCGGCGCGTAGGGACAGCCGCCGAGCCCGCCGGCGGCGGCATCGATCACGCGGACGCCCTCCTCCATCCCAGCATAGAGATTGGCCAGCGCCTGGCCGTAGGTGTCGTGGAAATGCATTGCGACCTTTGCCGCCGGAATGTTCGCGGCCACCGCACGCAGCATCTCCTTGGCCTTGGCGGGCGTGCCAACACCAATGGTGTCGCCGAGCGAGATCTCGTAGCAGCCGAGATCCCACAGCGTGCTGGCGAGATCGGCCACCGCCTTCGGCTTGATCTCGCCGTCGAACGGACATCCGAGCACGCAAGAGATATAGCCGCGCACGGGCACGCCATCGTCCTTGGCGCGCGTTAGCACGGGCTTGAAGCGCTCGATGGACTCCGCAATCGTGCAGTTGATGTTGGCCCTCGAAAAGCCTTCGGAGGCTGCCGCGAACACGGAGACCACTTTTGCGCCTGCGGCACGCGCAGCGTCGTAGCCCTTCTCGTTCGGCACCAACACGTGGAATTCGGCGCCCTTGATGTGGCTCACGCCGCGCAGCACGGCATCTGAGCTCGCCATCTGCGGGATCGCCTTGGGCGAGACGAAGGCGCCGACCTCGACCGTATCGAGCCCGGCCGCAACCAGCGCCTCGATGAAGGCGATCCGGGCCTCGACGTTGACTGGCGTCTTCTCGTTCTGGAGGCCGTCGCGCGGCCCCATCTCGATGATGCGGACGGGATCGCTCATGTCACTCTCCGGAGGCCTCGACCACGGCGAGCTCGATGCCTTCCTGCACGATGTCGCCGACCTTGCATTTGATGGACTTCAGCACGCCGGCATAGGGCGCCCGCAGCGTCTGCTCCATCTTCATCACTTCCAGGGTCAGGATGGGCGCGCCCTTCTCGAGTTTTGCGCCTTCCTCGGCCAGAACGGCGACGACCGTGCCCGGCAGAGGCGCTGCGATCTTGTCTTCTCCGACATGTTCCTCGCTCTCGCCGCCGAACGGATCGACCCAGTGCAGGTCAAAGCGCCCATTGCGCGTGCGCAGATACAGCTCGTGGCCGTCGATCACGGCGGCGACGGATGATTTGACGCCATCCAGCGTCAGATCGAAGCCGCCATCCTTCGGCGCAACCGCGAACGCCAGCTCGCTCTCGCCGATCAGCAGCGTCGATGGCCCGCTGCCATAATTCAGCGCGATCTTCTGCTCGGGACCATGGCCGACGCGGAAGGCAAAATTGCGCTGGCGGCGGCCGACTGGCTGCCAGCCGAAGGTCTGCCACGGCGAAGGCGGCTCGCCTTGCGCCGCCTGCCGCTCGTCATTGACGATGGCTGCAACCGCGGCACAGAGCTCGAGCTCGCCCGGTGTCGGCGCCGCCGATGTCAGGACCGCCAGCTCACGCTCGATGAATCCGGTGTCGATCGCATTGGCCCGCACCTTCGGATGCGTGATCAGCGCCGACAGGAACGGGATGTTGGTGACGATGCCACGGACGTCCGAGTCTTCCAGCCCACGGTTGAGCCGGTCGATCGCCACATCGCGCGTCGGCGCCCAGGCGATCATCTTTGCCAGCATGGCGTCGTAGTACGGCGAGACGTTGTCGCCCTCGCGATAGCCGGCGTCGATGCGCAGGCCGCCTGTCTCGGCAGGCAGCCGCCAGGTCGAGATCCTGCCGACCGAGGGCATGAAATTCTTGGTGGGGTTTTCGGCATAGACACGGGCCTCGATGGCGTGGCCGTTGAGCTTGATCTCGTCTTGCTTCAGCGGCAGCGCCTCGCCGAACGCGACGCGCAGCTGCCATTCGACGAGGTCGACGCCCGTAATCAACTCGGTCACGGGATGCTCGACCTGAAGACGCGTGTTCATCTCGATGAAGAAGACGTCCTTGCCGTCGGAGACGAACTCGATGGTGCCGGCGCCGACATAGTTCACCGCGCCCGCCGCCTTGCGCGCGGCAGCGCAGACCGTCTCGCGCTGGGCTGCATTGAGCGTCGGCGACGGCGCCTCCTCGATCACCTTCTGGTGGCGGCGCTGCAAGGTGCATTCGCGCTCGAACAGCGACAGCAGATTGCCGTGGCTGTCGCCGATGATCTGCACCTCGATATGCCGGGGATTGTCGACGTACTTTTCGATCAGCATGCGGTCATCGCCGAACGCGGCCTTGGCCTCGCGCTTGGCGCTGACGATGGCCGGCCCCAGTTCGGCCGCCGAGCGCACGATGCGCATGCCGCGGCCGCCGCCGCCGGCCGAAGCCTTCACCAGGATCGGGAAACCGACCTTTTCGGCCGCCTTCGCCAGCGTTGCATCGTCCTGCGCGTCGCCATGATAGCCGGGCACCAGCGGCACGCCGGCCTTCTCCATCAGCGCTTTCGAGCCTGACTTCGAGCCCATTGCATTCATCATCTCGGCAGTCGGGCCGACGAAAACGAGGCCGGCGTCGTAACAGGCCTGCGCGAATTCGGCATTTTCAGACAGGAAGCCGTAGCCGGGATGCACGGCCTCCGCGCCGGTCTTGCGCGCGGCCTCGATCAGCCGCTCGATGTTGAGATAGCTGTCGCGAGCCCGCGCGGGTCCGAGCAGCACGGCCTCATCCGCGAGCGCCACATGCATCGCATCGCGGTCGGCCTCGGAATAGACGGCGACGGTGCGCAGCCCCATGGCACGCGCCGTGCGGATGACGCGGCAGGCGATCTCGCCGCGGTTGGCGATCAGGAGCGTGCGAAAACGGCGGTAGAGCTTTGTGCGGTCCATCGCATCACATCCTGAACAGGCCAAACTTGGTCGGCTCGATCGGCGCATTCGACGCCGCCGACAGGCCGAGGCCGAGCACGAGGCGCGTGTCGGCTGGGTCGATCACGCCATCGTCCCACAGGCGCGCGGTGGCGTAATAAGGATGGCCCTGACTCTCATATTGGTCGCGGATCGGCTTGCGGAACTTGTCCTCCTCTTCCTTCGACCAGCTGTCGCCTTTGGCCTCAATGTTATCGCGGCGGACCTGGCTCAGCACCATCGAGGCCTGCTCGCCGCCCATCACCGAGATGCGCGCGTTTGGCCACATCCAGAGGAAGCGCGGCGAATAGGCGCGGCCGCACATGCCGTAATTGCCGGCGCCGTAGGAGCCGCCGATCACCACGGTGAATTTTGGAACGGAAGCGGTCGCGACCGCCGTCACGAGCTTGGCGCCGTCGCGCGCGATGCCGCCCGCCTCGTATTTCTTGCCGACCATGAAGCCGGTGATGTTCTGCAGGAACACCAGGGGAATACCGCGCTGGCAGCACAGCTCGATGAAATGCGCCCCCTTCAGCGAGCTCTCGCTGAACAGGATGCCGTTGTTGGCGATGATGCCGACCGGATAGCCCCAGATATGGGCGAAGCCGCACACCAGCGTCGTGCCGTAGAGCTTCTTGAATTCGTCGAACTCCGAGCCGTCGACGATACGGGCAATGATATCGCGCACGTCGAACGGCTTTCTGCCATCGACCGGCACCACGCCATAAATCTCCTCCGCGGCGAACAGCGGATCACGCGGCGGATGCATGTTGAGGTTCGGCCGCGCCGGTGGCTTCAAGGTGCCGACGATGCGGCGCGCGATGCCGATCGCATGCGCATCGTTCTGGGCGTAGTGATCGGTGACGCCGGATTGCCGCGAATGCACGTCAGCGCCGCCGAGTTCTTCGGCGCTGACGACCTCGCCGGTCGCAGCCTTCACCAGCGGCGGGCCGCCGAGGAAGATGGTGCCTTGATTGCGCACGATGATGCTCTCGTCCGACATCGCCGGCACATAGGCGCCGCCGGCCGTGCAGGAGCCCATCACGATGGCGATCTGCGGGATGCCGGCTGAAGACATCTGCGCCTGGTTGTAGAAGATGCGGCCGAAGTGCCGCTCGTCCGGAAAGATCTCGTCCTGCAGCGGCAGGAAGGCGCCCCCGGAATCGACCATGTAGACGCAGGGCAGATTGTTCTGCCGCGCAATGTCCTGCGCGCGCAGATGCTTCTTCACGGTCATGGGATAATAGGTGCCGCCCTTGATGGTGGCGTCGTTGGCGACGATGACGCATTCGCGGCCCGAGATGCGCCCGATGCCGGTGACGATGCTCGCCGAATGCACGTCGCCGCCATAGAGGCCATGGGCCGCCAGCGGCGACAGCTCCAGGAACGAGGTGCCGGGATCGACCAGCAGATCGACGCGCTCGCGCGCCAGCATCTTGCCGCGCGAGGTGTGGCGGTTGCGCGAGGCCTCGCCGCCGCCGCCGGCGACCTGGGCGAGCCTTTCACGCAAGTCCGCGACGAGCGCGCGCATGGCGTCCGCATTGCGGGCAAAATCGGATGACGATGGGTCGATGCTGGAATGGAGCGGCATGTGGTCCCGCGTTTCTGACGTGGTTGAGGGTCTAAGCGGTTTCCGACATCAGCTCGCGGCCGATCAGCATGCGGCGCACTTCGGACGTGCCCGCGCCGATCTCGTAGAGCTTGGCGTCGCGCCAGAGCCGGCCGACCGGAAACTCGGACGTATAGCCGACGCCGCCGAGCGCCTGGATCGCCTCGCCCGCCATCCACGTCGCCTTCTCCGCGGAATACAGGATCGCGGCCGCCGCGTCCTTGCGCAACGTGCGCGCGTGGTCGGCGCGATCGCAGGCCTTTCCCACAGCGTAGACGTAAGCGCGCGTGGCCTGCCAGGTCGCATACATGTCGGCGAGCTTGCCCTGCATCAGCTGGAAGTCGCCGATCGGCTGTCCGAACTGCTTTCGTTCATGCATGTAAGGCACCACCGCGTCCATGCAGGCCGCCATGATGCCGAGCGGGCCGCCCGACAGCACCGCGCGCTCATAGTCGAGTCCGGACATCAGCACCTTGACGCCCTCGCCGACCTTGCCGAGCACGTTCTCCTCCGGCACCTCGCATTCGTCGAAGAACAGCGGATAGGTATTGGAGCCGCGCATGCCGAGCTTGTCGAGATGCTGGCCATGGGTGAAGCCCTTGAAACCCTTCTCGATCAGGAAGGCGGTCATGCCGCGCGGGCCGGCCTCCGGATCGGTCTTGGCGTAGACCACCAGCACGTCGGCATCGCCGCCATTGGTGATCCACATCTTCGAGCCGTTCAGCACATAGCGATCGCCGCGCTTGTCGGCGCGCAGCCTCATCGAGACGACGTCGGAGCCGGCGCCGGGCTCGGACATCGCGAGCGCGCCCACATAGTCGCCCGAGATCAGCTTCGGCAGATAGCGCTGGCGCTGCGCGTCATTGCCGTTGCGCCGGATCTGGTTGACACAGAGGTTGGAGTGGGCGCCGTAGGACAGGCCTACGGCCGCGGAGCCGCGCGAAATCTCCTCCATGGCGACGATATGGGCGAGATAGCCCATGTTGGACCCGCCATACTGCTCCGGCGCGGTCATGCCGAGCACGCCGAGGTCGCCAAGGCGCTTCCACAGGTCGGCAGGGAACAGATTGGCCTTCTCGATCTCGGCAGCGCGCGGGGCGATCTCCGCCTCGACGAAGGAGCGCAGCGTATCGCGCAACATGCTGATGTCGTCGCCCAGATCGAAGTCGATGCTCGGGATGTTCAAGGCGATTCCTCCAAGGATCCTGCATGTTTCTTGTCGGCCCCGAACCTACCCCCACCCGGGCGCTCCGGCGGTCGAAAAGGTTGCATTTTCCGCCAAGTTTGGCGAGGATTTTCCGATGCCCTTCCAGGCCGCAACCGCGACGCCCCGCCGCGCCATGACCCCCGCCGCCTTCGTCCGCGGCGTGGCCGCGGCCTACGCCCGCTATGGGCGGGATCCGACCGAGGCGCTCGCCAAGGGACAGGTCCATCCTGACCTGGTTGGATCGGCCGACGGGCGGATCACGGCCGTCCAGTTCGAGGCGCTGGCGGGCCACGCCATGCGCGAGCTCGACGACGAGGCGCTGGGCTGGTTCTCGCGCCGCCTGCCCTGGGGCAGCTACGGCATGCTGTGCCGCGCCTCTATCACCGCGCCCAATCTCGACGTCGCGCTGAAGCGCTGGTGCCGGCATCACCGCCTGCTGACCGACGACGTGCTGTTCGAGCTCGCGGTCAGCGGGGAGACCGCGACCATCTCGCTTCGCGAGCAGTGCGATCTCGCCGACTGCCGCGAATTCTGCCTCGTCACCCTGCTCCGCTACGTGCTCGGCTTCTCCTGCTGGGCGGTGGATTCCGCAATCGCGCTGCGTGCGGCGGAATTCCCTTATGGAGAGCCCGCCCACGTCTCGGTCTATCCGACCATCTTCTGCAAGCACATCCGCTTCGATGCGGAGGCCGCCCGCATCATCTTCGACAAGCACTATCTCTCACTGCCCCTGACCCGCAGCCCCGCCGATCTCGACAGCATGCTCAAGGGAGCGCTGCGCCTGACCGTGCTGCCCTATCGCCGCGACCGCTTGCTGGTCGAGCGCGTCCGCCGCGTGCTGCGCGAGGCGCGCGGACGCATTCTGGGCGCGGAGGACGTCGCGAGCGAGCTCGCGCTCTCCACCCGCACCATGCATCGGCGGCTACGTGAAGAAGCCACCTCGCTGCGCGACCTCAAGGAAGAAGCAAAGCTCGAGCTCGCCAAGCAGGAGCTGATGCGCGGGCGCACCCCGATCAAGCGGATCGCCGAGATCGCCGGCTTCCGCAACGAAAAGAGTTTTTCGCGGGCTTTCCGCTCCTGGACCGGTGCCAGCCCGCGCGAGTTTCGCGACCGCTATCGTTGATAGCGCGCAGTTGCGTGGTCTCTCATCGCCCTATCCTGCCGGCGCGACCGCGATCTCCTGCACGGGCAGCGGCACGTCCTTGGCAACGCCAAGCACTGGAAAGCTGCGCACGTTCTTCACGTTGGGCATGGCGGCGAAATGCAACAGTTGCTGCCGCATGCTCTCGACGCTCGGCGCCACGCATTTGAGCAGATAGTCGGTGTCGCCCGAAATGCGCCAGCATTGCTGGATGCGCGGGATCGCTGATATCGAGCCCTCGAAGGCCTCCAGCACCGGCTGAGCCTGGCTGCCGAGCTGGATTGAGACGAACGACACCACTTCATAGCCGAGCAGTCGCTCGTCGATGACGGCGCGCACGGCGCGGATCACGCCGCGGCTGAACAGTGATTTGAGCCGCCGCAGGCAGTTCGGCGCCGATACGCCGATGCGCAGCGCCAGCTCGTTGTTGCGGACGCGCCCGTCCTGCTGCAATTCGGAGAGTATCTTCAGATCGACGCTGTCGAGCTGGACACGCCCGGCCATCCCTTAACCTCGTCATGGTCCCGTCATGCGAGTTAGCGAAGCACGGGGGGCAGACGGTGCCAAGGGCTTGGAGAGCTGGTGTCTCCTCGCGTCATGGCCGGGCTTGTCCCGGCCATCCACGTTCTTTCACGCGGCCCGAAAGACGTGGATGCCCGGGCCGTCGCCACGCCGAAGCGGCTTTGGCCGCGCAGGCGGGACAAGCCCGGGCATGACGTCCCGATAGAGTTTGTCGCGGATCAGTGCGTCCAGGGCTCGCCGCGGCGGAAGGAGAAATTGTCGGCGTAGGCGACCTGGCGATGCAGGGATTCCTTGGGCTCGATCACCTGGTAGGCGATGCCCTTGCGCTCGCAATAGGCCACCGCCTCGTCCTTGGTGTGGAAGCGCAGCGTGATCTGTTGCTTCATGTCGCCGGATGAGGTCCAGCCCATCAGCGGCTCCACCGCGCGCGGCAGCTCCGGCTCGTAATCGAGTTGCCATTCCTTGGTCTTGGACCGGCCGGATTGCATCGCGTTCTTGGCGGGCTTGAAAATGCGTGCGGTCATTGGCGGTCCGGCCTCTTCGTCTTTCGTTCGATTTTCGTGCGTCACGGTAGCGATTGGTGCAAACCGCGGGCATAGTATAGAGACACCTTCGGGAACTGATCGGTGATTCCGGCCCTCCCGGGTCTCTCACCGACGGGTATAGTCATTATGCTGCACTGTGACAATTGCGTACCCACCCTCCGCCCGGGAATCCCGCCTGGCGGCCTCACCTCGTCGCCTTCAGGGTATCTGCCCCCTTCGAGAGCTTTCGTCGCATGGCCTTCCTGAACATCAATGCCACGCTCCCCGACAAGGGCCGTGACCTCAGGCTCGACCTGTTTCGCGGCATCGCCAACTGGGCGATCTTCCTCGACCATATCCCCGACAACGTCGTGAACTGGATCACGACGCGCAACTACGGTTTCTCCGACGCCGCCGACCTGTTCGTCTTCATCTCCGGCTATACGGCCTCGTTCGTCTATGCGCGGATGATGCTGGAGCGCGGCTTCATCGTCGGCGCCACCCGCCTGACCAAGCGGGTCTGGCAGCTTTATGTCGCCCACATCATCCTGTTCGTGATCTACATCGCCTCGATCAGCTATCTGGCGCTGCGCTTTGGCGATTCAGAGATGATCAACGAGTTCAACGTCGCCGGCCTCGTCGACAACGCCACCGAGACCTTGCGCCAGGGCCTTTTCCTGCGCTTCAAGCCGCTCAATCTCGACGTGCTGCCGCTCTACATCGTGCTGATGGGCCTGTTTCCGCCGGTGCTGTGGTTCATGCTGCGCAAGCCCGATCTGACGATGGTGGCGTCCATCGTACTGTGGCTCTCGGCGCGGCACTTCGGCTGGAATTTGACCGCCTATCCGGCCGGCCAGTGGTATTTCAACCCCTATTGCTGGCAGGTGCTGTTCGTGTTCGGCGCCTGGTGCGCGATGGGCGGCGCACGTCGCTCGGGCTGGCTGATCAATTCGCAGATCACGTTGTGGGTCTGCCTGGCCTATCTCGCCTTCGCGCTGGTCATGACCATGGCCGGCCGTTTCCCGGCGCTCGGCGGCATGTTCCCGGAATGGCTGTTCTCGGCCTTCAATCCCAACGACAAGACCAACCTTGCGCCCTATCGCTTCATTCATTTCGTCGTGATCGTGATCCTGGTGATCCGCTTCGTGCCGAAGGACTGGCCGGGGCTGGAGTGGAAGGTCTTCGATCCCGTGATCGTCTGCGGCCAGCAATCGCTCGCCGTGTTCTGCGTCGGCGTGTTCCTGTCCTTCGTCGGCCGTTTCGAGCTGTCGATGAGCTCGGGCTCGCTGTTTGCGCAGCTGTTCGTCTCCATCGCCGGCATCGCGATCATGACGACGGTCGCCTATTACATCTCCTGGTCGAAGCGGCAGGACAAGCCGCTGAAGCCGCCACCGGCAAAGCCCGCAGCTCCCCCGGCGGCAAAGGCCGCCTGAGGCGTCGAACGCGCGCTTGCGTTCGACAGGCGTTGCCGTGCCCGGCTTGTCAGGGATCGGCTTGACAGCGATCGGCTTGACCTGGGTCAACCGGGAGCAACGCCGATCGGCCTAGGGTCACGAGGACACGCGCCGCCGCACCGATGTCGGCGGCCTCCCCTCGGACAAGGCACAAGCACATGCCCTCTCATTTTCACGCCGTGGTTTGGATCGATCATTCGCAGGCCCGGATCTTCCATCTTGGCCTGAGCGGCTCCGACGAAGTCACGCTGCATCCGCAGCTGGCAACACGGCATCTTCATCACAAGGCCAACGAAATCGGCAGCGGCCACGCCGCGCCCGACTTAACCTTTCTCGCCGAGGTGACCAAAGCTCTCGCCGACGCCGGAGAAATCCTCATCATCGGTCCGGCGAACGCGAAGATCGAGCTCGCCAGCCACATTCGCGCCCATGCGCCCGATCTCGCCAAGCGGATCGTCGCGGTGGAAGCGGCCGATCATCCCACCGACAACGAGATCGTCGCTTACGCCAAGCGTCACTTCAAATTGCCGCTGCCGCGCGTGCAGCCCCCCGGCGCAGCCGCGGGCGAAAGGCACGCCGGCTAGAGCATGATCCGGACCCGAAGGGCCGCGTTAGCGCAAAGTGCGAAGCGGTTTTCCGAAAAGATCATGCTCAAACAAAGAGCTAAAGCGCGATGACGATTCAACCCAATCACATCGCTCTTTAGGCAAGGCGCCTCCGTCTCAGGCCGCCGCCTCGTCGTCGTACTCGGTGAATTTCTTGTAGATCCAGTCGCGGCCGTCGTGACGACGCCAGACCTTGCCGTAGACGAGCTGCCCATTGATTGAGCGGCGCGGCACGATGACGGTCCAGAGATGCCAGATCTCGGTCCAATCAGGCCGTTGGCGGGATGTTTTCGTGAGATCGAAAGCCATGACGGACAACTCGCGCGAAACGCCGCGACGAATGTGATCTCGTGTGAGCCACTGCCGGGTCGTCGCGTGCCGAAACCGGTTGATACCATCAGTCAAAATGGCCGCAACGACGCTCCCTGCTTAACCTAACCGATCAACCTTACTCGTCGACGGGCAGCCGCGTTGCCGGTTGAAACGCTTGCCTATCTTTTCTAAGATGCATGCGCGATTTGAGAATGAATGCGCCGTTTCCGAAGAGCGCAGCGGGGCTGATTTCAGGCTGAATTTTTTCAAACGACTGACTTGCGCAGGTCGATCATCATGAATTTGCAATTTGCCTATTTGCATCTGGCGATAGTTTCGCCGCCTCCAGCACCGGTTGCCAGACAGCCGCAGGACTGCTTGCTGAAAGCTGCCAACGACAATCATGCGGTCTGGCCGCTGGTCCCGTTTCCGGCGGGATGGTACGCCTCGGGCTAAAAGCCCTCAAAAGCGCAACGCCGCGCGAGCGGAGTATCTTCGCTTGCGCGGCGTCCAAGCAACGATGCAGCTTAGTAGTGATAGTTCACGCCGATCGTCGCAGCATGGATCGTGTCCTTGAGATGGGCCACGGTGACGCCTTCGGTCGGACTGATCAGTTGGACCGGGCTCTTGGTGCCGAAGTCGTGGTAGTTGTATTCGACATTGGCCGACCAGCACGGTGCAAACGCCCATTCCACGCCGGCCCCCAACGTCCAGCCCGTCCGCATGACGGACGCGCTTGGATCGACCGCGAAACCGGTGGTCGGATTGATATACCCCTCATCGATCTTCTCGTGAGTCCAGGCGACGCCGCCTCGCCCGTAGAACAGCCAGCCTGAGCCATAGGCGTAGCCGAAACGCGCGGTGATCGAGGCGAGAAAATCGTTCTTGAAGTCGAACTGCGAGGGCGCGGCAAGATTGCCGAGCGCTGGAAAGACCACATGGCTCGCGTGCTGGCTCGACAGGCTCGACCATGCGGCCCGCCCTTCGGCGCCGACGACCCAGTTGGATGCAAATTGATGATCGCAGCCCACCTGTCCACCACCGATAAAGCCGCCTGCGCCGAAATCGACCGTCCCACCGGCGTTGTTGATCGTGCGATCGTCGCTCGCGCCGCCGCCGAGATGAGCTCCGAGATAGCAGCCGGTCCAGTTGAAGGTGGGCGGAACCATCGGAGGTGCCGGCCTCGCATAGTCGGCCGCCATTGCCGTCGTCGCGGAGAAGGCGAGAAGCGCCGTAGCACAGAGAGTTCTAAACATATCCGGTCGTCCCCATTGCATGCGCAGAGGTAAAGCATGCGAGGCTGACGCGGAGGTTGTGGCGCGACCAACGTGTCGCGGCGACAGTTCCGCCGGCCTGACGAAGCCATGGCGGCGGATACGCTTCTCATTCTCTAGGGAAAATGGAGGAGGCCTAAGCCCGGGACTGGTCGGGGCAGCTGGATTCGAACCAACCTCAACCCATTGGAATCGTTGAAGACGATTCTGACCGCCGCCTCGGTCGAGGCCTGACAGGCTCCTAAACGTCCCCGCGATTCTGACAACCCAAGTTGGAGCTGTCAGATCGTGCGACCAGAACGCGTTGTTCCCAAGCTGCTGGCCGGCGAGGTGCGGCCGTGAGCCAGAAGCACGCCCCCTCCATGCACCACCGCAGGCGCGCGAAGAAAACGCGCGTATGGAACCGGCATCCGGAGGATTGGTACATTGAGGAGGAATGGGTCAACGACCGCCTCTTCGAGGTCGAGAGCTTCGAGGGCCGCGTTCACGATCCCGCCTGCGGCTCGGGACGCATCGTCCGCGCGGCCAGGCGCGCAGGCCTCCGCGCCACCGGCAGCGACATCGTGCTGCGGGCGAAAGGGTTTCGCGTCGCCGATTTCTTCCAGTCGACCAAGCCGGTCGACAATATCGCCTGTAACCTGCCGTTCCGCTTTGCCATGGCCTTCGTCGGCCACGCGCTGAACCTGGCGCGGCGCAAGGTGGCGATGATCGTGCCCACCGGCTGGGTCAACGGCAACGACAGATCGCAATGGCTCGAGCGCACGCCGCTGCGCCGGGTCTATCACCTCTCCCCGCGGCCCTCGATGCCCCCAGGCCCTGTGGTCATGGCCGACAAGCAGAAGATCGGCAACGGCACCACCGACTATTCCTGGGCGGTGTGGGAGCACGGCTATGTCGGCCGCCCCGAGCTCTGCTTTCTCCGCCGCGGCGGGACGTCCCCCATCACCAGCGTTCCGGCGCCCGGATCTGCGGCGCATCTCCTTCCGAAAGAACCTTCATGAAGCATCCCATCCCCCTCGCCGCACTCGACGACCGGCTTGGCTTCATCGGCACCTCCGGATCCGGCAAGACCTACAACTCCGGAACCGCCATCGAAATGCTGCTGGCCAAGCACGCCCGCGTCGTGATCGTCGATCCGCTCGGGGCCTGGTGGGGCCTCCGCCTCCTCGCCGACGGCAAGACGCCCTCGCCCTTCAACGTGGTGATCTTCGGCGGCGAACATGGCGACCTTCCACTCAATGAGCAGGCAGGTAGCCTGATCGGCGAGACCGTCGCCACCATGGCGGAAAGCTGCATCATCGATCTCAGCAAGCTGCCCAACCGATCGGCGGAGCGCCGGTTCATGGTCGCGTTCCTCGAGACGATCTACCGCAAGGCTGCCGGTGACCCCTTCCACCTCGTGGTGGACGAAGCCGACCTGTTCTCACCTCAAAAGCCGCAGAAGGGCGACGAGGTCCTGCTCGGCCACATGGACAACATCGTCCGCCGCGGCCGCCTGCGCGGCTTCATCCCCTGGCTGATCTCGCAGCGGCCAGCGGTGCTGAACAAAAACGTGCTGAGCCAGGTCGACGGCCTGCTGGCATTCAAGCTGACCTCAAGCCAGGACCGCGACGCGCTCGATGCGTGGATCGAGGGCCAGGCCGACAAGGCGCAGGGCAAGGAGATCAAGGACTCGCTGCCGACGTTCCAGGTCGGCGAAGGCCTGATCTGGCTGCCAGGCCACGGTATCCTCGAGCGCAAGCCCTTCCCGCAGAAGATCACGTTCGACTCTTCGCGCAAGCCGAAGCGCGGCGAGAAGGTGAAGAGCCGCAAGCTCAAGCCGCTCGACGTCGGCAAGCTCGAGCAGCAGATCGCTGATGTCGTCGAGCAGGTCAAGGCCTCCGACGTCCCCACCCTGCAGAAGCGCGTCCGCGAGCTCGAGCAGCAGCTGAAGAAGGCGCAAGGCTCGCCGGCGCCGGCGGCCGATCTCGCGGCAATCGCCGCGGCTGAGCAGCGCGGGTTCGACCAGGCGCGGAAGAAGCTCACCTCCGAAATGGAGCAGGAGCTGCACCGGCGCACCGTGACCTGGCTCTCTGGCATCGGCGAGCGTGTCGGCCCGCTGATGACGTTCCTGAGCGAGGAAGCCAAGGCAGCCAAAGCGCAAAAATTTGCGTTCAAAATCGATTTCGCCCCATCGGGCCGGCCGTCGTTGAAACAAGCCACCGTGGACGCCCCGACGCGCCAGCCGGCCGCTTCTCCCCGTGGCGCACGTAAGTCATCGCCAGCGCCCGAAGGCGGCGGTGACGTCCCTTCCCTCGGCGCCGAACGCAAGCCGCTCGCGGCCCTCGCCGCGGTCCACCCCGCTGGCATGACCGAGGCGCAATGGGCGGTGGCGGCCGGACTGAAGCGTAAGGGCGGCACCTGGAGCACCTATCTGTCGCGGCTGCGCACCGCCGGCTGCATCGAGAAGAGCGGCGATGAGTACTTCGCGACGGACGCCGGTCTTTACGCGCTCGGTGATGCCATCCCGACTTTGCCGCCGCCCGGGCCCGAGCTCGTCGGCTTCTGGAAATCGAAGCTGTCGGGCGTCGGGCCCATGCTCGATGTGTTGACGGGCCACTATCCTAATCCGATCACGCGCGAGGACCTCGCGGCCGAACTCGGTTTGGCCGCCGGCGGCGGCACGTTCTCAACCTACATTTCGAGATTGCGCTCGCCCGGCCTGGTCGAGGTCAACGGCTCGGAGATCCGCCTGGCGCCGGCGCTGATGGGAGACGCGGCATGACCGACCTTTCTGCCCTCCTCACGCGCTGCGCTGTGATCTACGAGCCCAAGGGCCAAGCCGGCGAATATGCGCCGCTCGCCACAAACCCGTACCGAGGCTGTGGCCACGCCTGCGCATATTGCTACGTCCCGTTGGTGACCAAGCAGAAGCGCCACGAATTCGATGCCGGCGCAGTCTGGCGCGATGGCTACATCGAAAAGCTCGAGCGCGACGCAGCGAAGTTTCAAGCCGCCGGTATCACCGGACAGGTCATGCTATCGTTCGCGACGGATCCGTACCATCCGGGCGACACGATGCCGACGCGTCAGGCGCTCGAGATCCTTCACCACCACGGTCTATCCTTCTGCACCCTCACCAAGGGTGGCACGCGGGCGTTGCGGGACATCGACCTGTTCCGGCCGCAAAGCGATGCATTTGCATGCACGCTGACATCGATGAGCGACACGTTCTCGGCAAAATGGGAACGCCATGCCGCACCTCCGGCCTCACGCATCGCAGCGCTGCGCGTCTTCCACGCCCGCGGGATCTTCACCTGGGTCAGCCTAGAGCCGACGCTCGACGTCGAAAGCTCGCTCGCGATCATCGACGCCACCGCACCCTTCGTGGATCTCTACAAGGTCGGCCGCGCCAACTACCTCAAGGAGATCACGCGCACCACCGATTGGGCCGCCTACACCCAGCGTGTCATCGCCAAGCTGCAGCGCCTCGGCAAACCGCACTACATCAAGCGGGATCTGCAGCAGTACCTGCCGGCCGGCTACCACAACCCACTGCGCGTGCCGCAGCATCATGCCGGGAGGGTGGCGGCATGATCGGCTTCCCTCACCTCGAGCTCGCCAACCCGGACAACCTCTCTAGCTTCCGGATGGACGGCAGGATCTGGGCTATAGGACTTTTCGCGAAAAATGCAGTCACGTTGACCCTATTCGAGTGCACGATCCGATGAACCTTTGCAGGATTTTCCCGACCCATAGTGAACAGCGTCACACAGGGCATCCGGGCCCGGGGCTAGGCTGAGTATGGAATTTGCATTGGGAATACCTCTAATTCAAAAGGGTGAGTCCCATGAAAAATCTGTTTCTAATGGTAACCGCCATTGCCGCCTTCGCTGCAACCAATCGCGCCGACGCTTGCGCATTACGCCTTCCAACTTTTGAACTTGCGGGCTTTCCGATCTCCCAGCATCAAGTAGCCGTGCTGGGCTCGGCCCAAGTGGAGGAGAGCACGGTTAGGCCGACGCTAATGTTGGACGGTATGCCGGCCTCTCCCCATCAGATCGCGGTTCTGACGCCACGTGCGAAAACACTGAAAATTGCTCAGGCTTCACTGGATCTCAGTCAACTCTCCGTTGGTCTGACGAGGTCTGGCTCGCAGAGAAGCGCTGGACAGGCGTTGTGTGCCTCTGAGTAATCTTCACAGCGTGAAGCAGAAAATCCTGCGCGTCGAAACGGTTTTCCGATTGTCAGGAAGCAGGACCAATTCACTCTTGATGGAAACTCTCGGAAGTGATGACTGATCCAACTGATTCCAAGGAACTTTTCCATGGATTATTTTTGTGAGGATTCCGCCCACATTACCAATGGTCTTTCGCTAAACGAACCTGCTGCAAGCACTCACGAAGACAGGATGACCCACCAGCGTTGGACTAAAGCCGTCCTGGGCTTCTATGCCTGCTTGTTCTTGGCTGGCGGGACGGCGATTGGTGTCCACCAGCGCATGACCACGTCAAGCGGCATAGAAAACCATGCCGCCTTGCGCACCGACATTCGATCTACCCACTAACATCTGCCGCAATTCACAAGTGAGGAGCCACTCGCCGCCATCTCGGCACACTTTATGGAGCGCCAAACTCGAAGGAGTTAGGTCATGGCAACCACCGAATATACTCACGCCGCGTCGTCAGCGGAGGCGACACGAGACTACGACGGATGGATCACTGCTGGTTATGGCATTTTGGGAGCGATCGCGCTCGTTGCGCTCTACTTTGCGTCGGGCGGTCCGGGAAATGGCGAGGCTGCCCTTGCCATGATGGTGGCCATGCCTTGATATGAGTCGCTCGATGCGGGGGCTTCTCATTCTCTTTGTAGCTTTCTCGCTTATGTTGGCCGCACGAGGCCAGCATCAAACGAATTTCGTACCGCGCCCGACCGCGTCTATGCCACCAGTCAACGTGCCCTAGCCAAGTTGGATTGCAGGTTGCGCTGCCTGCGCGATTCGTACCGACGTTTTATGAAAGCAATTTTTGGCGGGAGGGCATCATGCCCGAGACACTGGAAGTAATCCTATGGTGCGCCGCGCTCGCGACATGGCTGATGATGTTCTTCGCATTCATCACGGCGGGTCTGAAGCCATTTGCTAAGAGTATTCGGCGATTGGCGGCAGCGGTCTTCCGGGTCAAGCTAAGGTAGTTTTTGGCTGAGCTGGCGCGCGCCGACGACTGTTCACGGCATGGGGCCGCGCCCGTACGGCAACAGCGACGAGCAGTAGACAATTCCGGGCTGAAATTAAAGAGGCCGCCAACCCTTAACTTGGGCCGATTTGTTATCGGATGATGGATTGACGTCGATGTTCCGTTATCTGTTTGCCCTCGCGCTGATGGCATGGACCGGCGCCGTGCTCGCGCACGATCACAATCGACCCGATCTATCGGAGTGGTTTGAAAGGCTTCGTGACCGAAGGGGAGATCGGTGCTGTGACGGTAGCGAAGCGATGCATTTGTCCGAGGTAGATTGGGAGATTACCGGCAGCCACTACCGTGTCCGCGTGCCAACAACGCCCGGGGGCTTCAAGCTCGCGATGGCGGGCGCGACGAACGTGGAAACCGAGTGGGTTTACGTTCCCGACGCTGCCGTCATCGACGAGCCGAACAGAGCTAACGTAACTCTCGTCTGGCCTCTGTACGGCCCCACGGGCGTAAGCGTTCGCTGCTTCATACCGGGGACGATGACGTGAGGCACCGCAGTGTGTATTGGATCGCGTGATCCTATTCGACGCCAAGCTGTGGTCCGCTTCGGGTCAGGAGCGCCGTTTCGACGGTTGGCCCTTGCTTCTGGTCTACTCCGATAAGCTGACAATTGAAGACGCCGCCCAAACTTCGCATTCGGGCCAACAGGCGACATCATTCGATCACCTCGTCGGAGTGGAACATCGGCAGGATTTCCATCTCCAGCGCGTTGGCGGTCCTGAGATTTATGGCAAGATTGAGCAACAAAAAGCTCGCCCAAGAACAAACGGAGGGAAGAGCCAAACGCTCAAGATCGGCGACGTGACCATCACCAGCCTCATCGAGCGCGACGGGCCTTGGCGAAAGCCAGAGGAAATGTTTCCGGCCTATGATCCTGTGATCGGGCGCCGACACCTCGCGGACCTCGACCCCCTTTGTGTTTGATCCCGTCAGCGGCCGCGTGGTCATGACCTACCAGACTTTTCTCGTGCGCACACCCAATCATACCGTATTGATCGATACCTGCGCTGGTGAGGACAAGGGCTATCCGCCCCCATGGGACTTTCCCAAGCAGCCCTGGCTCGACAATTTCCGTGAGGCAGGGTTGCGCTTCGAGGACGTTACCCACGTCTTCTGCGCGCATCTTCAATTCGACCATACCGGCTGGAACACCCTGCTTCGCAATGGCCGTTGGGTGCCGACGTTCCCCGTACGCGAAGTATAGCGATAGTTTCCGATTCAGCGACCCGAAGTGAAGAACGCCTCAAGGGGGCTCAACAAGAATATACCCGCGATTCTCGACCGTATCGAAAGTGCGCATACCCTTAACGAGGGCCGCAGTTGGCATCCACACCCAGCCAGCGCTCGCAGGGTTGACGTCAAGGACAAGGAACGAGTCGGATTCAGCGTCGTATGCGCCAAGCGGCGAAATATGTCCGGGGCCCTGTTGGCCTACAGCCTTGCGTTGGTAGTTGACAATCACATAGTCACTCCGACGTTTGAGGTTTTCAACCAAATCACTCCGAATATCCTGCTCGGGTTTGCTGTCATCAACGATGACAAGCCGGGTCGTAAGACCATTTGCCCTCAGCATCTCATCGAGCTGACGGATCTGGTAGCCGAAGTCCTGTATCTGTTTTCCATTGATTGTCACCGGTTCGCCGAAAACTTGCGCGCGGGTCTTCAGGCCTTTGGTGATCACGTTGTCCTGTGTGAAGCGAGGAATCGTCGGATCGAAGGCGCTCGGAATGTATTTCAGGTCTTCTGAATGTAATCGGCTCCGATCCCGTGGCAGATCAGGTCTCCGGCCTCGAACAGCGTTGAGCACGATTGCGGCAGACGCGGGTCCACAGAATGCGCCGTTCGACTCCGCTTCGAACTGATTGGCAAGGGCGGGAAAGTCCACCTTGGCAGTTGAGCGGGCCAGCCGCGCAAGCCCCTCATCCGACGAGAATTGCACAAGCTCCTGAGAAATGGTCGTTGGTGCATTATCAAGCGCAAATGTTGCCGGAAGTTGTGCCGTCGCTAGCAAGAGCGCGACTGCAATTCGCGCGAGATGGGACATCGTTACCTCCTATTTCTTGGAAGACCGACCGAAACGAATCTAACGATTCCCAAAGGCCGGTTAGGAGACTGAGGTCGCCCATGCGCCCGTCCACATCAGACCTAGGAGGATTGATGTGCTGAAAATATTCTGTCGTATTCCGGGACTGGTTTTGGTCGTTAGGGCAATCGTCAGCGCTCGTCGGACTGAGGCCAAGCGATCCCAAGCTGGGCGAAGGCACGACGCTGCGGTCGTAACACTTCGAGCGATCATGCCGGCCGATTGCCGCTTGGGCTCCTCGAGCCAATAGCTTTCATACCAAGAGCGATCGACTTGAAAGAAACGCATCGCGAGGTCGTGGTCTCCGGGAGAGCGATGCGAGCGACGAGTTGGCATGGCACTCTCCTTGCGTTTACCGGACGCCTCGTGGGTCGCTACCTCGGTTCGAGGCGACATAGTCGATCTCGCCACGCGAAGTACCGATGTCCATCAGTTCCCTGTCACTTAGATCGGACAGAGCGGCGCGTAGCCTCTCGCGTTCGCGCCCTTCTTGAAACGCTTCCCAATATCTTTCCAAAAAGCTGACGACGCGCGGTCCAGGGGCCAGCCGTCTGTCCCACCCTAATGCTCTATAGGTCGTGCTCATTGCGCAATCTCCGGAGTCCCAACTCGGCCGGCAGACACATCATTGCCGCCGCCTTGTTTGCGGGTGCAGTCCTAAAGATAGGTTGTGATGGCAACGGAGCAGATGACCACCGAAGCCACCACAGCAACAAGCGTCCCCGCCGCCTTATCGCTCTGACAAGCCGACTGTGGTCAGCTTCACGGCCGTTGCCTTCGCCGTCACGCTGGGCCGTGGCGTCAGTACGACGATCTGATGCGGAGACGCCGGCATCCCGCCGTACATCAGCGTTGGGGTCACCGACTGTTCCTTAACATCTTGCGCTCCCATAACTGCGACCTGATGTCGCGTGATCGGAAGGCCTTTCAATTCAAAGCTTGGAAGCTCTACGGCCCCTGCCTGGGAGCCGACTACCATAATTGCCGCAACAGCGGCCACCAAGAAGACTTTCTTCATGGCAATCCTCCTCCTCAAATTAAACAGAAAATCGCACCGCAATTCCAAATGACATAAATCAATTCGCCGGCGCGCAATGTGAGCCGGTCCCTCCACCGGTCCAGGTTAGGGGCCCATTTTAAGTCCAAGTGTGACTGAGGTTACCAGTGCAAAGTACTGTGCGTCGACTTGCTCCGTTCGTTACTCTTGCCTTCCGGTAAGCCGATTGAGACATGATGGTCGTCGCCGCGGTGAGGCGAGGCTACGCCCAGGAACCGCGCCGGGCGTTGAGTTTTGCCAATGTATGAAAAAAAATCGGGGCGGTGGGATCGGCCCATCGCATGCCACATTGCACGAGGAAGCCGGGAGTGGGCTACTCGCCCTTGATGTCGCGCACAAGCTTCTCTAGACGGCCGATGTCGGTGACCCGCAGGTTACGTCCCTCGCGACGCAACAGACCGATCGAAGTGAGACGGCTTACCTCCCGAGAAACTGCTTCTCTATGAGTGCTGACACGGTTGGCGATGTCGGAAAGCGATGGGGCCGGCGACAACAACGGTTGCGCTCCGTCTCTATCAGCCTCAGCCGCAAGACGGAGCAACTCCGCCTGAATTCGGTTTTGCACAACAAGCGTGCTGAACTCGAACACGCGTTGCGACAATCTTCTCAGTTCAGCCGCGACGTGGCGCAGCGTTGCCATTGCGACGCTTGGCTCTTTGAGCAGCAGATTTTCAAACTGACTAGAGGTCAGGGTCGCGACGGTCGCTGCCTCCAGTGCCTCGATCGATGCTGATCGTGGACTCCCGTCGATGGCAGAAATCTCACCAAAAATGTCGCCCGTCCTAAGGTCCCTGAGGATGATGGCTTTGCCACGTGCCGAGTGGATGATTGCGCGGACCCTGCCGGAGACAAGAAAGAATACATTGTTCGAAGGATCGCGATACCCGAGTATTTCTTCGCCGCGCTTGTAGGTATGCCATCTGGACGTCTTGGCGAGCTCCTCCAAAGATACCTGCGATAAGCCAGCCAGAATCTGAACGCGCTTTAGAAACTCCAACTGCTGACCCGGGTGCATGGGGCTCTCTGCCTCGGACGGGAAAATCTGGACCCCAACCGTCCCGCGTTGCGAGCACTGCTTCCAAAAGCAGAACAATCGAGGCAACACTCCGGCTCTTCTTGCCGACAAATCGTCATATTACGCCGTGGCTATCGCAACTGCGAGACGATAGCACTGACCAAAGCGAAATAACACCGACCAGAGCGACGTCCGAATGCGGCCAGGGCCCGTAAGGCTCTGGTTGAGAAAATGTCTTTCCCGTCGCCCCGCACCGAATCTTCCGAGTCGTGCCGGTTTGAGATTTGAGCACGTGCAGCACAGTGCGAGCGCTGAAGTCGATCCCTACTCAATTCGTCAGCGAGAGCAGATGGTAGCCACGTGCATTGGCGCGCCGCCAATGTTATCGTCGGCCGGGCGATGCCTGCACGGGAGGATCGTCAATGACCGCGGCCACCGCCGCACCGGTATCCGATCTCGAGCAACGCATTCAGCTGCGCCGGGCGGTCATCGCCAGCACGGTCGGCACGACAATCGAATATTACGATTTCATGCTGTACGGCCAGATGGCCGCGATCATCTTCGCGAAACTGTATTTTCCGTTATCCGAGCCGCTCACCGGGACGCTACAGGCGTTCGCTACTTTCGCGGTCGGCTTTGTTGCCCGCCCGATCGGCGCGGCGATCTTCGGCCATTACGGCGATCGCGTCGGCCGCAAGGCGGCGCTGATCGCGACCGTATTGCTAACTGGCGCGTCGACGTTCCTAGTCGGCTGCGTCCCGACCTATGAACAGATCGGCGTCTGGGGCGCGGTCTTGCTGATTGTCCTGCGGTTTATTCAGGGCATCGGCGTCGGCGGTGAATGGGGCGGCTCGGTGCTGTTGTCGATGGAGTGGGCGCGCACCAACCGGAATCACGGACTCATCGCAGCCTGGCCGCAATTCGGCGGGCCGGCCGGGTTCTTCCTGGCGACCCTGGCGATCCTGGCGTTCAGCCACATATCGGGAGAAGAATTCCTGAACTGGGGTTGGCGCGTCCCGTTCTGGCTGAGCATTGTCATGTTCGCTATCGGCTTGTGGATCCGTCTTGGCATCCTCGAGACGCCGATCTTCCAAAGGGTGATCGCCGAGGAGCGGGTGGCGCGCGCGCCCGTCGTCGAGGTTTTCAAACGGCAGTCGAGAGAGATAGTCCTCATCGCCCTCGTGCGCATGGGCGAGATGGCGCCGATCTTCGTCTACATCGCCTTCATTTTCCCCTACGGCACACAGGTCCTTCACCTGTCGCGCGACTTCATTCTGATCGTACTGCTGATTGGATCGTTCATATCGTTCTTTACGATCCCGTTAGCCGGCTATCTGTCTGATCGGCTCGGGCGCAAGCGGGTCTATGTGTTCGGTGCAGCCGCTACCGGGCTTTTCGCGTTTCCCTATTTCGCGATGCTCAACAGCGCCAAGCCCGGACTGGTGATCCTGGCGACCATCGTCGCAATCTTTTTCCACGATTTGATGTGGGGGCCTCTGGCGGCGCTGGCTGCAGAAGTGTTCACGCCGCGCCTGCGCTACAGCGGTTCCTCGATCGGCTTTCAACTGGCCGCAGTGGTCGCCGGCGGGCCGGCGCCGATGATCGCGACGGCGCTCTTGGCCGCCACCGGCTCGGGCTATGTCATCGCGCTCTACATCTTCGGCTGCGCGATCGTCAGCATTGTCAGCACAGCGCTCCTGCCGGACGTCAAGGATCGTGATTTCGCGCGCGATCACCTTTGACCCAATAGGTGGGTCCCAGCGCTTCAGCCAGCAAACGATGCGAACCCATACGTCGAGGTACGGCAGTGTCGCTGTCGCTTGCGAACCTTGAACCAAACTCAATCGATGAAGACAAATCTTCATCGAGATTGCATTGAGGCTCGCTCCTCAAAGCTAGCTCGTACATGCCTCTTGGACAATTTCACACAATGATGGAGGTAGCCAATGCCGATCGTTCAATTCACTCGCTTCAAGACCGAGAAGCCCGAGGAAATGACCCGGGTTGTCAGGCAGGCGAAGAAAATCTTCGAGAAACACGGCGCGGAATTTCTTCGGCTGTCCCGCTTCCACACAGGTCCATGGGCTGGAGAGTTGCTGGTGGCGACGCGCTACGCCAATTGGGAAGTTTACGGCAAAGTGCAGGAGGCCGTGTCAAAGGACGCGGAATTCGCGCAGGTGTATGCGGATGCAATGAAGATTGCGGAACTAACGGCCCGTAATATCGCTGTCAGCATCGATCTGTAGTCGGAGCGCCGCTCGGGGAAACCACGTCAAGCGAGGAGGCCGCCGGACACATTGCCAGCGGCCTTCTTTCTATTTCCATGGATTGCACTGCGTTACTCCGCGCCTCGCCAACCAAGACTCAGGGTCATGCGCGTCGGTCGGGGCGCATGCCAACCACTTGCGGTCGCCCTCGAAGAGCCGGAGCCAAGGAACGACCATTCGCCACGAAGTCAATTGAGTCTCAAGACCCTCGGATGTCCGGGGTGGGTCAAAAGCGGTAACGCTCAGAATGAGCCGAATAATTCTGCTTTGCTATCACAACCGGACATCCGCAAGGCACTCCGGGCTCGCTTTGTTTTCAGGCCGCCTTGCACAGCTGCCCTTTTCGTCTCTTCGCGCTCGGAACAAGCTCCGGCTTGCCGAGTTTTCCCAACGCCCTTTGCCCAAAGGGCGCCCCCAATGACCCCCAGCTCATCGCCCCCAACCCTGCGAGCTGGGGCCTTTCTTATTCAATCGGCTGCCCGGAAACCTTTGTCGCCGAACTGGCTTTTCCGACTCGCCGATCCTAAGCTCTGATCGGTCCTGCGGAGTAAGCGTCATGCGTTCCTCGCCCTCGATCGTGCCGGCCGATCGCCTCGACCGCGACATCTATCTGGTGCTTGAGGATTTTGGCGCACACGCCGGCTGCGCCTGGCGTGAGACGGATGAGCGAGACACCGATCGTGAGACAGTGCTAAGGGACATCATCTCCGGCCAGTATGCTTATCCGCTCAGGATCGTCGCGTTCAATACCGTCGAGGGCTGGTCCCGCGATGCCACCGAGGACATCGCCGATGCTCTCGCCGCACGTGCTGCTCGCGAAAGCGTCGATCTCTCGCCCGCACTCGAAGCTTCATCCAAGCCAATGCGCGCCGCCCAATTGCGCTGCAGCTCGCCCTACCGCTGCCAGGCGCCGCCTAACAGCGGAACGATTCCCCGCAGAAAGACTCGAATCGACGTGTGTGTTGCGTCGGAGTTCGTCAGTGGCGTTGCGTCGCAAAAAAAGGGAAGCGATCGGCATACGAGCGCCCTTCCCGGGCTTTATCGAGCCCGTGCTCGCCGAGCAGGTCGATCGCGTCCCGCGCGGCGATCGCTGGATCCACGAGGTCAAGTATGACGGCTATCGCGGCCAGCTGCACATCGCCAACCATGACGTCAGGATCTACACCCGGCGCGGGCTCGACTGGACCAAACGCTTCCGCAAAGTCGCCCATGATGCCGACCTGATCGGCGCCAGCTCTACCATCATCGACGGCGAGATCGTGGTGCCTGGCCAAGGCGGCAAGACCGATTTTGCCGTCTTGCAAAAGAGCCTGACCGGTAAGGCGGACAATCTCAAGATGGTCGCCTTCGACCTCCTCTATCTCGACGGCCGCGATCTCAGGCAGATGCCGCTTCTCGCGCGCAAGGCTGCGTTGAAGACGCTGCTCGCGGGAACGCCGATCGAATACAGCGAGCATTTCGATATGGACGGCGCCGAGCTCTACGCGCGCGTCTGCGCCGGCGAGCTCGAGGGTGTGGTGTCCAAGATCGCGGACTCGCCCTATGGCGGCCTGCGCGGCAATTACTGGGTCAAGACCACCTGCGCGCATCGCGAGACGCTGGCGATCGCCGGCTTCAAGATCAAGGACAACCGCTTCGACGGAATCTATGTCGGCCGGCAGGAGGGCGACAAGCTGCTCTATGCCGGCAAGGTCGAGCACGGCTTCGAGGACGCGGCCGTGAAGGATCTCCAGCGGCGGCTGAGCAAGCTGGTGCGCAAGTCCCAGCCGTTCGCCAAGCGCATTCCCAACAGCGGCATCTGGGTGGAGCCGCGCCTCAACGCCGAGATCGAGTACCGCGCCAAATCGGCGAACGGCCATTTGCGGCATCCGTTTTTCAAGGGCCTGAGGGAGGACCTGTGATGGCGCGCCTGTCCCCCGCCGAGCAGATCGAGCAGAGCTACGACCTCGCGATCATGGCGCTCGCCGACTATCTCACGCATAAGCGCGATGCGACTGCGACCGTTGATGCGCTGATCCGGATTCTCGATCGCGATGCCTTGCGCGATGCGATCACCGAGGTCCTGGTCGATTCCCGCGTGCATCCGCGGCCAAAAGCGGACCTTCCCCTCGTCCGGTAACCTCTCATTCACCAGATTATGGAACATTTCAGCCGCGCGCGGCCCTTGTCCCTGCGTTCCGCGCTGCCCCAGGACCGGCCATGCCCGCGATCGAGCTCGATGCCAAGACGCTCAAGGAGCGCTCCGAACTCTGCCTCGAGCTGCTGAAGCTCCGCAAGAAACACGTCAAGGACTTCGATCGCATCGATGCGATCAAGGAACGGCTGAAAGCCATCGCGACCACGATGGAGGTCGGCTTCAAGGAGGTCGATCAGAAGCTCGGCAAGGTCTCGGTCTCCCCCGAGAAGGCCGAGACGTTCGGCGGCGACTTCCCCGAGATCGACGTGCGCAAGCTGCAGGCCCTGCCCGACAAGGACCGGCAGAAGCTCTACGACGACGGCCTGATCGTCATCAGGTCGAAATGGTCGAAGCCCTATTACGGCCAGGTCACCGTCACCCTCTTTTGAGGACGAGCGTCATCATCACGGCCGGCCGGCTGCGCGGACAGTGCGGATCGATCGCGGGATCGCTCGAGGACCGCGTGAGCCGAGGTATCACCAAGGCGATCGTCCGGACGGACGCTGAGGTTGAGCTTCTCTCGGTCGAGAACGTGCGCCTCAATTGCCAGCTCGACCTGTTCAGGCCTGAACCTTCGGTTGACGTCAGCTCGCGAAGACAGAGCAGACCAAACCGCGGGAACCGATGACGTCGCAATCTGACCCATCTCTACCCATCTGCCGATCAACTGCTATGATGCATGGGCGACATGCCAATCACGATGCGGCGATGCCATAGTGCCTGCGAGGGATGGTCATGAGACGGCGCAACTTCGTCAAGCTGCTTTGTGCCGCCGGCGCAGGGTGGCCGCTCGCGGCACATTCGCAAGACAGACTACGGCGTATTGGAGTACTGTTGGGGCGCCCGCTTGCGGACCCCGAAGGAGAGAAACAGGCTCAGGCACTGGAGCAAGGACTTTCGCAGTTTGGTTGGAAGCGGGACCGTACTGTCCAGATTGAATACCGCTGGGCTGGTGGCGATCCTGAACGCGCCCGGATGTTCGCGAAAGAGCTGGTCAGTCAGCGGCCCGATGCCATCGTCGCCCAGAACACTGCCATAGTGACGGCATTACTGGGCGAGACACGCACCATTCCCATCGTTTTTGTGCAGGTTACTGATCCGATCAAAAGCGGCTTTGTTGCCAGCTTGGCCAAGCCCGGTGGCAACGCGAGTGGCCTCGTCGATCTGGAGCCCTCACTCGCGGGAAAGTGGGTTGATCTGCTGAAGCAAATCGCGCCCAGACTCGCGCGGGTCCATTGTATTTTCAACCCGGAGACCGCGCCGGGGGGCGGGTCGTATTACTTGCGTCCGCTAGAGGCAGCTGCAACATCCCTGGGTGTCGAACCGATGGCCGTGCCGGTGCGCGACGCTGCCGGGATCGAACAAGCGATTGCCGCGATTGCCGGCGAACCCGGTGGTGGGCTCGTGGTTATGCCAGATATTTTCAATGGCATTCATCATGAGCTAATAATCTCGACAGCCGCCCGAGACCGTGTTCCCGCAATCTATGCCTTTCGCTTCTTTGCTTCAGGCGGCGGATTGATGTCTTACGGCGTCGATATCCTTGATTTGTACCGGCGAGCCGCATCTTACGTCGACCACGTCCTGAGAGGCACGCAAATTGCTGATCTTCCCGTGCAGCTGCCGGTCAAATTTGAACTCGTCGTTAACTTGAAAGCTGCGAGAGCGCTTGGCGTCAATATCCCTTCATCGCTGCTCGCTCAAGCCGACGAAGTGATCGAATAGGCCCTTATTACGACGTATGAAGTCCGGATTTGGCCCATTCCTGCCGCATCCCACGGCCGAGGATATGTCGGGTGTCATGCGTAGACCGGGCGTATCTCAAACCGAGTCAAACCGTCGCGATTGAAGCATTGCTGACTTGCCCATCTTGCGTCCGGTCAGCCCACTAAAGCCAACTACCGTTTCGTGCACGAGTTAATCCAATTTTAACAGGCTGGGTCCACGATTTTGGTATGAGGGGTCTCGGCGCAATTATTGTTGCTCTCCTTCGCGCTCAATTTCGTGGACGAGCATACAACAATGGTCGCTATTCGCGAGCGGCGACTATGATGTTGGCGCACATCACCAGATCATTTGGTTGAGGGAGCAATGCGAGCTGCCCCACTTCCGTCGCGCAACCGGCACAGTTCAATCATTGCAGAGCTAGACGAACTGGTCAGCGCGCTGCCGCCATCGAGACCGCTCTACAGCAAAGAATTAGCTCAGCAAATTGGTACGTCAGTGCGAACGTTGCAGTCGGCATCGCTTTCCGCCCGCGGCATGAGCTTGCATTCCTATCTTCGTCTGAAGAGGCTATCAGAGGCGCGGCTGCAACTTTCGACGGGTGCGTTTAGCGTCAAGTCGGCGGCTCTTGCCAATGGCTTTTGGCACTTGGGGGATTTTTCGCGGGTCTACCGTAGCACTTTTGGTGAGATGCCTTCGCAAACGCTCGCACGGGCTCGAGCAGTGAACATTTTACCCTTCCGTGCGCCCAGAGAAAGCAAGCCGAAGGTGGTGCTAGTCTCGTCCCTTTCAAGACAACGTAAGCCTCGGCCTCTCTGCGGATCACGACAACGTTCGTTAATGGCCCGGCGGATTGGGCGACGGCATTGTCAAGAAACGTCTGGATGACGTGCTGCAAGCGCTTCTCGCGGCCTCGCGCCCGCGCTTGCAAGTTGATTTTGGAACTGTGCCAATTTACCCTTCTCAAGGCGGAGCCAACGGCGCCTTCGCCCCGCTAAGTGGGGTACGGCCATGAAAGATTATCTGGCACAGATCGAAAAATTACGAAAAGACGCTGCCGAAGCCGCTCTAATCCGAGATTTGGCGACGGACCCGCAAAAGCGTCAGGTATTTGACAGGATCGCGAGCCATCTCACCGTCCTGGCCGATCAAGTCGAGAAAGCGATGTTAGAGCGGAAAACTGGCTAAGTCAGTTGGCGCCCTCCCATTGATCAAACTCAATGGCTGGCCCGTTGTCCAAGAGACAGTCGAGCCATGACCGAGCCCGACAAACAGAGCGAGGTACCGGAAACCAAGCCCTCCCGGCTGGACGAAGCGCGACGCATCATCGAGGAGTATGCCGCCGATCTGCGGGAAATCATTCGGAAGTTCCGGCGCAAGATGAATTAAGGCCGTCTCAGTTGGCGCCTCTTTCAATTCAGTCGACGGTGACTTCCGATGCTGGCCCATCTCCGAAGTCGCGCCGCGTCTGCCGCAGGTCCGCCCATCGCGGTCGAGCGGACCAGATTGCTCTACCTGAGTTCTTCGTGTTTTGACCCGCTGCAGACCCACGCTCCGCGCGTCGATAGGTCCGCTTCCTGCGGAAGCGGCAGCAGACGAAACGTATTCGCGATCAAAAGAAAACGCCGCCGGCGCGGAAAGCACCGACGGCGTTGATGAGCTGATGCTGATTTGCGGATCAGTGTCCGAAGAACTTCCAGATTGCGACACCGGCGGCGCCGATCGAGGCCGCGTAGCCGACATATTTGAAGCCGCCATCGATGACGGCCTTGATGGTGCGCGCGCCCTTCAGCAGATCCACGAGCTCACCGAGCTTGGTCTCGATGCTTTCGAGGCGCGCGTCGCGCTTCTCGTCATTTTCGGCGCGCGCCCTCTCCCGCTCTTCGAGCGCGGCGATGCGCTCGACCTGGGTGGGCGGCCGCCCTGCTGGCACCACACGCATCACTTCGTCCCTTTCCCGGCATAATCGAGCCGCTGCCGGCGCAGGCATTGCTGCGTCAGCTCGATCACACCGTGCTGCTCGATCACGATGGCCTCGACGGCGAGAAAGGCCTGAATCGCGTCGTCGTTGGGCCCGAACGCCGGCAGCGGGATCCGCTCGAGCAGGTCCTCGCATGTCGTCGGCAATTCGACCTGGAGCGGCGGAGCGAGATCAGCGAGCCGCGGGGCGCAGGAGGCCAGCAGCATCACCGAGGCGGCAACGCCCAGCATTGCCGGACGCGGCCGGCGCCTTCCTCTTCGCATATTGGGTCACCTTGTCCTGGAGGGGAGCGTTCTCCTTGCGGAGCGCCTCGAGCTTCGGCGTGAAGAAATTGTTGAGGTCCTTCGCATTGTCCTTATCGCGCTGCGCAGCCTCGGCCACGGCTTGACGGTGATCGGCCTCGATGCGCGCGTCGCAATGCGCGACGTCTCCGCGATGCACATGCAGCGCCGTGAAGCCGATCGCGGCCAGAACCGCGAGGACCTTCAGACAGGTGCTGCAATGGAGCAGGTAGTCGAGCGCCTTGGCGCCGGCGGCAACGGTCGAGCCGCCACCAGGGATGAGCGCGATCGCGCCGGCGATCGATCCGAGCGACAGCATGGTCAGCGTCCCATGTTGGCGGCGGAACGGTGATCATCGAGCCTGGCCCTGGCGATGCGGCCGGCGTCGATCAGCACCAGAATGCCGACGACCGCGGCCGCCGCGCCGATCGGCAAGGCCCAGGCGCTCGAGAACACGGCTTTGAGCATGGGGCGGACCTGGTCGAGGATGCCGGCGGCCTGGTGCGCCTTGTCGATGCCGGCCTGGATGGCGTCGAGATCGAAGCCGCCGGCTTGCTCGGTGCCGACGCCGCCGAGCGTGGTCAGCCCCAGCGCCAGCTTCAGCTTGGCGAGCAGGCTGATCCGATCCGTTCCCGCGATGGTCCGGGAGCCGGCCTCGCGGAGATCTTGGACGGTGGCGGTGGCGCGCCCCTCGGCCACGGGAACGCCCGGAGAGCGCGCCAGGGCATCCCTGGTGGCCTTGTCGGCCACGCCAGTCGGCGGCAGGCCATGGTTGAGCTGCAGGGTCGCTACGGCGCCGCGGGTGGCCTCGTGGTATTGCCCGTCATCGCGGCCGACCCCGTAGCCCTTGGCCTTCAGCTCGGCCTGCAGGCCCTTCACCTGAAAACCCTGGTCGCCATAGCCGAGCTCGCCCTCGGGACGCGGCACCGGGGGCGGAAACAGCGCCGTCTGGCCGTGCTCAGCCATCAGGGCACTCTTCCAGCGCCGGGTAAGGTCCTCGCGCTCGGCGAGGCCGATAAAGCCGCCGTTGAGGTGATAGGTGACGGCGCGGATGTCGTCCTTCAGCGCGAACGGCAGGCAGCCGCACAGCACGAAGTCGATCACTGCACATTCGAGGAACAGATCCGGCCGGTTGACCAGGTCGGGATCGTTGAGCAGGTCGAGCGCGGTCTTTTGCGCCAGGCGGATGTAGCCGTCGTGGCCGGTGGTGTTGGTCCCGCCCCTGCCCCTGAACCAGAAGCCGTCATTGGAGCCCGGGCGGTTGCCCATGCGGCCGTTATAGACCTTGTTGGCCAGCTTCTGCGGGCTGTGCGCGAACGGAATGGCCTCCGCCAGCGATTTGAAGCGGCTCGGCCAGGTCTGGACTATTCCTTCGGGGGAATAGTTCAGGTTCTCGACGAGCTCGCGCCCGGCGCCGCACTCATGGGTAATCTGGCCCATGAAGATCGCGATCACCAGCGGCGTGAAGCCGTATGCGGCAAAGACCTGCGGCGCCTTGGCGACGATGCCGTCGCGCAGTTCCTGGTTGGCATGCGGCCACAGGCGCGCGAGCGCCTGGCCGAAGATGGTGTCGGTCATGGGGAGTCTCTCTGAGGTGGAAAAGCTCGATGGATGGTGGCATGCCCGCGCCGCTATGCTAGGTTGCAGCGTGGAAATATTCAGAAACAGGGGGCAGCACTTCAATGCTTGCTCGTCTTCTCCGACTTCTGCCGGCCAAGACGCTCGAGGGGTATGAGGATCCAGAGTTTGTTTCCGAAATCCTGGCAAAGACGATCGCAGCATCGCCGAGGGGACAATGGCCTGAAATCCGCGGCATCAGAACCGTTCTAGATTTCGGCGGGGCGTGCGGAATCCACTACAAACTGGCAAAGCTTCAGGAACCGCTGATCAGATGGGCCGTGGTCGAGACACCGTCGATGGCGCGCGCAGGATCAGAGCTTGCGACCGATCGCCTGCAGTTTTTCGATAGCATCGACGCAGCCGCAAAATGGCTAGGCGAGATCGACTTGATGCATTCAGACGGAGCACTGCAATATACGCCCGCGCCTGCCGAAATCGTTCGAAGCCTCGTGGGCATATGCGCGCACCGCATGCAGTGGCGCCGCTTATTCCTGTCAGAACGGCCAACGAGCGAGATCCAGCGATCAATGCTGATCGAGAATGGTCCGAGTTTCCGCTTCTCCACGAAGGCCGTTACGTACGAGCGCAAAAGCTTGTCACGAGACGAATTCCGAGGCGCTCATCGGGGCTACCGCGTTGAAGCGAGCGGCCCCGATTGGTTCGATTTCGTCAAATAACTCGAAGTAGCTTATTCGCGACAATTGCGGGGGGCACGATCGAGTGGGCGCCGCCCCCGGTATTGCTTGAGGTCACGTTGATTGTGTTGTCGCCGCTGAAAGAGTTGATTGAGTCCGGGTGCTGGTTGTTATTGGGGTAAGGGAGATTTTGCGGACCTGAACCGGAGGGGCTGTACCAATTCCATGTGGTCGCGGCACCCGGGACGTATTCACCGGGATTGCCGCTTGGGTAAACGGTGATGGAGTTGCTCCCGCTGGACTTAATGCCACCAGGCAGCTCACCCAGCGATAGGGTATGACTTTGGGAACCACCCGTTGCGCCGAGTGTGGCAGCGCTCGCACCAAAATAGCCCGACGTCAGGCGCGAAGCCGCCGCGCCGCCCATATCATCCCTGCCCGCGATAAACCGACCGCGAAGATCCGGAATATTGAAGGTGGTGCTACCGTCGCCCGCTCCGAAGGTCGTTCCGAGAATTGCGAATAGAGCCGCGTAAGCCGTGCGCGAAATCGCCTGGCCATACATCAGAGCAAAGGCAGTGCTGGGCGACGTGGCGCCCCAATAATCGATGCTGCCGCCGAGCGGCACGCCGTAGGCGTTGCCGCCCAGGCCATGGAGGTAAACTGCCCCGTCCGCGTTATTATATAAACCGATATATGGGGTACCCGCGACCAGGACGCCGGATTCCAAACCGACGCCCGTGGAAAGCCTCAGCGGCTTTGCGCCAAGTCCGTCGACGTTGAGCGTTGCGTTTTGCCCGTTGGTGGCGTGCGGCGTAAAGGCGATGATATTGCCGTCGAGCCGCGCCAGGCTGTCATACTTCCGGTAGCTTGCGACCGTATATGCCGTGGACGTGCCGCCCGTCACGATCGCGCCGGCGATGTCCTCGCGAAACATCGAGGCCGAGGCCAACGGCGAGGCCATGATTTCCTTGGTGCCGGCGCCGAAGCTGCCCTTGGTCTCCTCCACCGTCGTCAGCGTGATCTGGCCGGCGGCGCTGTAGGTGGCGATGCCGGTCCAGAACGCGACGCCGGGCTCGACCACGGTCACATAGGTCTGATCGCCGACGCTCATGAACGACCCGAACGTATTGTAGGAGCCGTCGGCGGCGCCGGCGAGCGCGAGCGGGCCGCCTCCGGACGTCGTCGAGAGCTCGAGGATGCGCGCGCGCGGGCGGACGAAAGTCATGCCATGTACTCCTCGGCCAGCAGCGAGCCGCCGTTGCCAGGATCGCTGGTGGTCGCCCACTGGCAGGTGTTGGTGCCGTCGCCCTTGAGCTGGACGTTGTAGGTCACGGAGGCGGCCGTGTTCGGAAGATCAAACGCCCACATCGCACTCGGGAGAACGACGGTGGTGCTGCTGCCCCAGGCCGTCACGCGCTGCGACTGGCCGATCTGGGTGCTGCCGCGCGCGAGCCTCACCGTCCCTGGATTGAGCGGTGCAGTTGCCGTCACCGCCCCCTGCGCCTCGACCTTGACCAGATTTGCCGTGGACTGAGGCGTGAACGATACCGACAGGGCGGTCGCATAGGACGTCGACGAATTGGACGTTAAGCTCGACGTTGCCGCGATTTCGCGGCGAACGACATCGCCCGGCCGCTTCGAGCCGGCCGTGAGCAGTTCGACCACGTCGGGCGCAACCCATGTTCCTGCCGTCGCCAGCGACGTCCAGCGCAGCCGGGCCAGGAAACGCCACGGCGCCGCGGTCGCGATGGCCACGGCCGAGTACCAGGTCTTGGAGGCGCCCGCCGGCACCGCCGTTGTGTACTTCTGGCCTTCGTCCGGACAGAACACCCCGTTGATGTCGGTGCAGTTGATGGCGGCGAGGCGCACCGTCCCGGCGTCATTGAACGCGGCGATGTAGACGTGAAGGCCGGCGCCGCTGGTGGCACCGAGCGCCTTCGTCGAGCCCAGCACCACGGAAAGCGCTGATGTCACGGCGATCCGCGTGTAATCGCCGGCCGTCAGCGTCGCGTTGCGAAAGTAGAAATAGACCGGATCGGCCGCGCTCGGATCACTGCCGGCGAGCGTCTTCACCGCGACCGTCAGGGCGCCGGCAGACGCCGAGGCGGTCAGGATGCCGTTGCTCATGCCGACCAGGTGCGGCAATCCCTGCTGCGCGACCGAGGCCGGAAGCGTCATGAAGACTTGCTTGGTCCCCGCGGCGGAAAACGATCCCTTGCTCTCGGCAACCTGCGAAACCGTGATCTCACCGGTGTTGGAATAGGTCAGGATCCCGGATTTGAACGCGATACCGGGCTCGACCACGGCGCCGAAGCAGGTGTCGCCGACGCTCATGAATGCGGAAAACGCATTGCAGGATGCGTCGACCGCGCCGGTCACGCTAAAGACGGACTGGCTGTTCGAGGTCGAATTCTCGAGCACGCGGTCATGATGCGGAACGAAGGCCATTTTTACCTCTCAGCGCTGTTCGCCACTGGGCTGTCGCGCCCGGGGCCCGCGCGCGTCAGATCCTCTCGTCGATCCGGAGCTGCTTGCCGAACAGCGGCTTGCCGTCGACGGCAAAGGCGTTCGAAAAGGCGACCGGCGTCTGGTCGGTCACCAGGCCATAGATCGAATCCCGCGCGAGATTGTCGCTGGCGGGATCCGTGATCATCAGCACGTTGCGCTTCCTGCCCTTGACGCGATCGAGCCGCTCGACGAGGCCATAGCGCTGCGCTGATGTCACGGCGTTGAACGACAGGCTGAGACGGCGAAAAGTGTTGTCGTCCCAGACCAGCGTCATGCCCGAAGACGTCGCGGAAATCCGGCTGCGGTCGACATGCTGGACGGTGTCGCCACCGGTGAAATTATAGGCGAAACTCTCGCTCAGGCCTTCAGTGAGGCAGCCGGCCTCGACATAGGAGGCATCGGGATCGCTGATGTCGAAGCGCGTGTAGCGCCACGCCGCCGGCGCCGAAAGCAGCCAGACGAATGCGCCATACGCGACGTCGAAGGACGGCGTGACCCCGTTCGCGATCATGCCGGTGTCGAGGATATCGCCGGCGATGCCCGACGCGTCGATCGACGACAGGCGAAGCCGCACCTGCGCATCCTCGGAACAGGTCAGGCCGCAGATCATCACGGTGTCGCCCGGCACGGCCGCGCCCTTGTCGGACACAAACCAGTCCGCCGAGGTCAGGCTGCGCCAGCGCTGCGAGGGATGCGGCGTCAGCAGCTTCGACGCCGGCATGGTCAGCGCCTGGCTCGACGCCGTGACCAAGGCGCCCTCGGCCAGGTTGTCGATCATGAGGCAGGCGTTAGCCATAAGCGGCGATCTCGACGGTATCGATAGCCTTGCCGGAAAAATCCATCTGCAACTTCCACTCGACGATGGTCATCAGGCGCCCGAACGCGAGGTCAAAGCGCGGATGCGTGACCTGGATGACGTCGCCCATCTCCCGGCGCAGCGCCCGGCGCGGCAACGGCATGCGGTAGATCGCGCGCGTCGTCTTGAAGAGGTCGATCAGGCGCGCCGCCTCGGTTGCGGCATCGGCCTGGTTCGAAAAATACGACTGCACGGGATCGCGATCCTGCGCGAAGGGATGGTCGAGCTGGATCGTGCCCGATGTCGCCTCGGCAAGACGATACGGCTCGGCGACAAAGGCCTTGCGCGCGGCCGAGACGGCGCCGGCAAGATCGGTCTGCACGGTCCAGCAGCGCTGGTAGGGAACGCGCCAGCGCCAGCGCGGCGGCCGATACGAATCCGGAAGCGGCTCGCGCTTGATATCGCCGCCGACCATGTCGGCGCGCGCGAAAGATGCGACGGGCACGCCCGACGGCGCCGAGAAGATCCGGACCTCGAAAGTGCCGTCGAGCCGGTGCCCTCCCCAGCCGCCGATGCCATTCATGATATTCTGGATGAAGCCCGCGACGGTGAGATTGTCGTCGGGCCCGATGAAATAGTCGATCGGCGCCGGCTGTGCCGCGTTCACCGCATCGAAGGACGAGACGTAGAGATCGGCAGGATCGGCCAGCACGGTGCGATGGCGCAGCGCCCAGCGGACGATGTCGGCTGTCCTGGTGAGGTAACCGTCGGTCGCATCGCCCTTGACGTCGGCGGTCACCGTGCCTGATGGGCTCGAGCCGAGCTTGAACAGGCCCGCGGCGAGGCAGGTCTTGAACTGGCCGGAAGTGACACTGGCTGCTGCCAGCGTTGCATAGTCGGCGACGTCGCCGGCGCCGGTGAGCGCGATGCCGCGATCATAGACCGTATCGATCGACTGCATCGCGCCGTCATGGGCCTGGTAGATCAGAAGGTTCGGAACGAGCAGCACCGGCGAGAGGTTGAGGGCATTGCCGAAAACCAGCGGCTTGCGCTTTCCGGCGAGATCCGTACCGCCGTCGACGCCGCCCGTGCCGCCATAGGTGTTGGGCTGGATCGGCACTTCGAGCTTGTAGGAGAAGTCCTCGAGGTCGATCGAGATCTGGTCGGTGTTGATGTTCCAGCCCGAGGCGGTGAGCCGCGCCATCTGGAACGCCGCCGCGTAGGCCTGATCGGCGCGGCCGATGCGGATGGTGATGGGCCGCCCGTCGATCGCATAGGTCTGCGGCAGGAAGTCGTACTCGGCGTCGGCGTTCGAGATGATGAGGTTGCCGGTGCCGGTGGTGAATTGCCCGATATCGTTCTGCATGATCGAACGCGAGAACGAGAAGCTCTGCAGCACGCCGCGAAAGGGCTGGTTCGCCGGCGTATCGGACGGCTCGGTCGCATAGCCGGCGGCGGTGGTGACGTAGATCTTCAGAGTCAGATCCGCCGACAGATCCATGGTCATGTCGAAATAAGCCCGCATGTCCCTCCGGTCGGCGGACCAGGGCAGCGCGCCCATCGGGGCTATTCCGTACATGTCACGACCTGTCCGTCAGCACCCAGGGCTCGATCTCGGCGAAATAGGCCATCGGGACTTCGTCCTTGGCCAGCATGACGTCCCAGGCGGTCGAGCCGCCGAGCGATATCTGCGCGCCGCCGGAGACGAACAGGCGCGCGCCACCGCCGGAGATCAGCACCACGCTCGCGGCGCCGCTCACAAGCAAGCGGCTTGCAGCGCCGCCAATGGGAACGAAGCGGCCGCTTCCGGCAATCGTCAGAATTGCGCCGGCGTTGCCCCTGGCGACAAAGCTGCCGCCGCCGGAGGTTCCGAGGCGCGCGGCACCAGCGCCCTTGAATTGGACCGCCGCCGCTCCGGCGCCGGCGAGGACTGCGGCCTGCGCGCCCTTGAACGAGGCGCTGCCGGCGGCGCTCGCCTGCAGTAGCGCCTTGTTGACTGCAAGGTGGGCGCCGACGTCGGAGAACGGCAGGCCGCTGAAGGGGCCGTTGAGGAACATGGCGGAGCTCCCTCGTGATCCGGAGGGGCTGTCCCGGTCAGGTTTCGGTGATGGTCGAGCCCTGCACCAGGACGGGCGGAACGCCCGAGCTCACGACGATGGTCGGCGACAACGCGCCGCTCCAGAGAATCTTGCCGGCGCCGCTCGCAGCCGTGCCGATCGAGGCATAGGTGGCGGTGCCGCCGGTGCCACCGCTCGAGATCGGGAAGTCGACATCGAGGGTCGGCGACACGGTCTGCCCGGTCACGGTCCAGCCGCCTGAATTGCGCGTGACGGCGACGCGCGCATAGCCCGTGTAGGAGATCTCGTTCGTCGCCTGGTTGCCGGCCGCGCCGGGATCGGCGGTGTGCAGCGCCACGTAGAGGTTGGTGAGCGGCGAGCTCGCGGCGTTGTCGGCGATGTTGGCGATCGCCGTGCCGTTGAAGACCAGCTTGAGAAAATCGTTGATGAAGGTGTTCGACTTGCCCATGCAAGGCTCCGTTCAAGGGGGGACGAGACGAGGGTTGGCCGGGGCTTCAGGTCAAGCGAAGCCTTGGCATCCGGCTCTAGGTGAGCCGGAGCCTGAGTTGCCCGACCGGGATCTGCAACGGCTGGCCGGTGGTGATGGTGCGCGGCATGGCAGGCACGCCGGGGCACAGCATGTTGCCTCCGGAGGGCGAGTCCTCGATGCCGAAATGGGTGATGGTGCCCCAGTCCGCCGTGGCGGGACCGAAGGTGATGACTGATGTGTTGACGCTGATCCCCGAGGCGTCAGCCGCGCCCATCACCCCTGATAGAGCGACACGCGCATAGCCGCCGGCAGTGACCTCGAATGCGTGCGAGCCCATGCCGCCCGGGTCGCCGCTATGGGCCGACAGATAGAGCGGCGGCGGCGCATAGGAGGCGACGCCGGTGAGATCGTCGATCATCTTCTTGCGCAGATAGCTTGTCGAGCTCATCAGCCTGCCCTTAACCCGTCCTCGCCGCCGGCCGCGTCGGCTTGGCCCGCGAATTCTCAACGGAGGCCTTGAGACTATCGAGCTTGGCCGTCAGCGCGTCGCGCAGGTCCCGGATGGCGGCGACGTCCGCACTGGCTGCAGAGGCGATGGCTTGCACCAGCGTCGAGGTCTGCTGCGCGAACAGCGCGGCATTGTCGTTGGCGGCCGGCTGTACGGTCGGGATCGACGTGCCGATCGGCGCCGAGACGGCCGGCGCGATCGTGGCCGTGGAGGTGGCGTTCGGCGCGGAGCCGGCCGGCTGCGAGCCGCCGGTGAGGCTGGCGAGCGCTGATGTCACGGCCTTGTAGATGTCGGCATAGCCGCTCGAGGAGGCGAAGTAGCTCTTGGCCTGGTTCAGCAGCGTGTCGGCATACTTGGTGATCGAGCCGATGGCGTCCGCGTTGCCGCCCTGGGCGAGCGCGAGCTGCTGGTTGAACTGGCCCTGCGCGGCCGTGAGCTGATCGTGCGGCGACAGGATCGAGTTCGAGCCGACCTGAAGCGATTGCAGATAGTCGCTGATGGTCTTGATCGAAGCCGTGACGTCGACGGTCGCCTGTTTCACGACGCCGGCGAGCTCGGGGAATTGCTTGATGAAGTCGGAGAAAGAATCCCCGACCAGGCCGGCATCCTGGACGATCTTCTGAGCCTCGGCCTGGAATACGGCGGAGATCTGCGACAGCACGGCCGGGTTGTTGCCGAGCTCGGCAGCATCGGCGAGGTCCTGTTGATGCTGCTTCAAGAGCGCAGTCGCATCGTTGAGGTAAGTCTTGCCGAGCGCGCTGTTGAGGCGCGTCGACAGATTGGACGTCAGCGTGTCCGCCGCATCCTGCACGAGCTTGGCGATCTGGGCCTTAACGGAGGCATCAATGCCGGAAAAATAGCCAGTCAGATCCCAATGGTTGGCCGTGTCGATCTGCGTCAGCGTGTCCTTGAGACCGGTCGCCTCGTCGTTCACGGCCTTGATCGACTTCTGCAAATCCGACAGCGGCGTGGTCTGCTCGAATTCCGAGACCACGCGCGCGGTGCCTTCGAAAAGCGTCTGCCCCAAGCTGGTGCGGGCGTCCTCATTCTTCGCCTTGCGCGCGGCCTCCTCGAGCGTCTGGAACGAGGACCAGAGCGACTGCAGCTGGTTGGTCAGCGGGCCGAGGTCCACGCCCTTGGCGGCCTCGTTGAACTTGGTGACCTGGTCGGCCATCTTGGCCCATTGCTGCTGGGCTTCCTGCAGCTCCTTCTTCGCCTTCTGGTCGCCTGCGAAGAGCGAGGCCCCGAGGGCCCCGATCCCTTCGATGCCGCCCTGGACGAAATTGCCCGAAAGAATATCGGTGATGGCCTTGTCGCCGAGCTTCGAGGCGAGCTGGCCAGCGGCATCCGTCAACGCGTCCATCGCCGATTTGCCTGACATCAGCCCGCTGACGAAGGTTTTCGCAAAGTCGATCCCGGCGTCGCGGCCCTCCTTGATGGCGTTGTTGACGCGCATCGCGGCCGCTTCCGACGAGGCAAGCGCCGCGGGGACGTCGTTGCCGTAAATCCCTTTCAGCTGCTGTGCGATCTGCAGGTCCTCAGGGCTCAGGAACATCGTATCGCGGCTGTATTTGATCTCGGCCGCGACCTTGGCCTTCTCCAGTGCCTGCGCGGCGTCCGAGGCCTGGTCGCCGAGCTTCTGCATTTCCGCGGTCAGCTCGGCCGTAACAGGCGTGCCATCCTTGATCGCAGCCGCCGTCAGCTGCGCCACCACCCTCGCCTTTTCCTGCTGCGCGACGCTCAAGCCGACCGTATCTGCGGACGCCTTGGTGACCTCGATGTATTTCAGCACGGCTTCGGTCGCGCGCTGATAGGCGGCGGTGGTTTGCTCAATATCGTCGGGCTTGGCCGTCTTGGACTTGTCCGGGCGCAGCTGCTCGGACAGCGCGGTGGTCTGATCACGGGCGGCAATGACGTTATTCGGATTGGACAAATCCGATGCCAGGCGTGCGCGCGCCGCGGCCAGCGTATTCGTCGCGGTTCCCTCACCGCTATTCAGTGAATTGTAAAGCGCTGATCCGCCGACAATCAGCGGGCCAAACCCGGGAATGGCACCAGCTGCGACCGTGACGCTCGCGGCCGAACCTCTGGCGAGGAAGTCCCAGAATTTCTGCGGAATCTTGTCATAGATAGCCTGCCCCAGCCGGAACACAGCGTCGACGGCCTGCGCGATCGCCGAGACGATGTTGACCCAGATCGTCTGCATCTTAATGCCGAGCTCTGTCAGCACGTCCTGGATCGGGTGCCAGCGCTGCTCCAGGATCTTGACGGCGGCATCCCATTGCAGCTGCAGCGCGACCGCGCGATCGATATCCTCCTGCTTGACGAGATCCGTCTGCGAGACCTCGTCCATGCTCTGCTTGATTTTGGCGAGATAGCCGTCGTCCTTGGCGAGGTTGGCGGCGACCTGTGGCCCGAAGATGGTCTTGACCACGTCGATCGCGGCGAGCTTCTCGCTGGCGGCCGTCGCCTGCCGATAGAAATCCAGCACGGCCGCAAACTGCTGCTCGGCGGTGGTTGCCTGCTTGATCGCGGTGATGCCGCTGTTGCCCTTGAAATTGCCATAGGAGACCAGCTTTTCAATTTCGGCGATGGCATCGCTGCCGCCGAGCTTCGGCGCCAGCGCCTCCTGCATCTTGCTCAGTGCAGTGGTGAGGCTATCGACCGGAATTTTGGCGTCGGTCGCGGCCTTCGTCAGCCGCTGCAGGAAGTCTGTCGACACGTTGATCGAAACGGCTCTCTCGGCAAGGTCAGTGTATTCCTTCAGCTTGGCACCGCCGAGCTCCCAGGCCTGGCCGACCAGCTTGATCGCATCATAGAGCAGCAGCACCTGCCCGACGATCGGCAGGAAGCGCGAAATGACCGTGCCCGCGAGGCCCAGAATGGATGCGCTGATGCCGGCGACGGTGGGGGCGAAGGCCTCCAGCGCCAGGCCAGCCGACCGGGCATACGATGTCAGCCCCAGGAATGCCGGCGCAACGCGTTCGACGACGCCGGCGACCGTGATGAGGCCGGTGCCGGCCAGGTTCACGCCGCGCACGATGCCCGTCGCAACGGCTTCCAGCGCCACGCCGGCGCCCGCTAGCGCTGGGCCGGCGAGTTCGTTCACCACGCCGCGGAAGGCCGGCGAAAAGGCGTAGGCCGCCTCGGCTGCCTGCCGCATATGGTTTGCGACCTCGGCCCACTCGATCGCGTTGGCCTTGGCTCCCGCAGTGTTGTCGTTGGCGGCGACGCCAGCCTGCTGCAGCGCCTGGCTCTGCCGCTGCAGGGATTCCGTGATCTGCTGCTGAAGCTTGACGTTGTCGTTGAGCTGGGCGCCGAGCTTGGCGATCGCGGCCTCGGCGAGAGCCGCGCTGGTGCCCGACTTCGCTATCGCCGCGGCGGTGCTGTCCGATGCATCGGAAACCTGGCCATAGGCGCGCGCGACCTGGTCCATGCCCTGGACCTGGCCCTTCACCGTCACCTCGCGAACGACCTGCTGGATGTCCATCGCGCGCCTATGACCTTAAGGTTTTGGCTTGTTGAGGATGGCGAGCTCATGAATGTCGAGCTGGCCAACGATCCCAACGAACCGGTCGAATTCACAGAGATCGTCGATGCCGTAGCGCTCGGCGAAGCTCACCATCGCGGCAAACGGGATACGGCCGGTGTAGACCGCCCCGAAACCGATCGAGACGGGGCGGTCACCTCGCAAGGCACGAAGCCCTGTGAGATATGCGGCCGCCTCCGGCAGGAGATCCGGCGGGTACCAGTGCGCCGGATGCTCGAGGCCTTTCTCGTCGTAATTCGCCTTCAGGAGCTCGACGTCGCGGCCCCACTCGCGCTCCCAGTCGAGGAAGGCAATGAGTTTCCCACGATCGCCTGATTTTCCGCGGCGACGCCCTGCTGGACGCGCTTGGCGGCCGCGACGACGCCGTCGCGGAAGACCTTGTATTTCGGGTTGATCAGCACCTGCTCGGCGTAATCGGCATCGAAGGGCAGCTCGGTGTCGCCGCTCTGGTAATTCTTCCAGCCGAACAGAATGGTTCGCGCGATCGCGCGGCCCAGCACCCGGCCGTAAGCGGCCGGGTCGACATTGCCGTCGGCGCGAAGCGCGGGCGGCAGCGCGCGAATGCCCTTCTGCATCGCCTTCTCGAACGCCGGGTTGTCCCAGGGCGCCACCAGCACCTCGAGATCGCCGAGCTCCGGCAGATCCTTCTGCCACTGCTGGCCGTCGACGACGACCACAACGCTTTCGATATCCATGTCATTCCTCGTGGGGTTTGATCGCGCCATCCCCGCGCGATGAGGGGTGGCCGGGCAGCCCCACGACTGCCCGGCCGGGCCCGGCGCGCCGCCCCGGGGAGGAAGGCGGCTCGACGGGCGTCGCTTCGCGCGTGGGGGCGCGTTCGAAAGTGCGGAGTTACGACGGCATGTACCAGAAGCGGCCGATCGACATCGTGTAGCCGAGCGTCGGATGCGGCTCGGCGTCGAACGGGCCCGAGACCTTGCGCGCCTGGTTGGACGCGCCGACGGCCGAATTCGGCGTGATGCGGATCGCCGGAACGTCCCAGCGGTAGCCCTCCTTGTCGCCGGAATTGTTGCCGGTGAAGGTCGTGAAGGACGACAGCGTGTTGTTGATGCCCTTCGCCATGATCGAGGGATCGGCGAGATAGGTATCGACGTTGCCGGATCCCGTGAACGCGCCCACATTGGTCGCCGACGAGCCCAGGGGACCGACCACCGCTTCGCGGCCGATGTTGTTGGCGATCTTGATCGATCCCGAGCTCATGCAATTGACGCCACCCATCAGCGTGACGCCGCCTTCGGTCAGATCGCCGACATTGGTGGTGCAGGTCATGGTGCCGTAGGCGGGCGGAGCAAGGTCGGTCGAGCTCGCATAGCGAACGGTCCCGATCGTGTCCGCCTGGTTGCCGACAAGATCAAAGGACACCGTGATCTCCTTGCCGCCGGCCAACGTCATCGTGTAGCCGTTGATCAAGGTATCGTAGAAATATTCGTACATCGTCGAAGCGACGCCGGTCTGCTGGCTTTCCCAGTCGAACGCCCAAATCGTGGTGCCGTTCGCCATGAAGTCGCCAGTGTAGACCGCGATGGTCTTGCCGGTGCCAGCATCGGCGGCAAAGCCTGATGGCACCACGTCGAACGATAGCCGCTGCGCCGCGACACCGCCCTGCGCGATGCGGGCCCAGCCATTGCAGCCCGCGGTCGCGAACTTGTTGCCAGCATTGGTGATGTCGCCGATCCAAACCCAGCGGCCGCTGCCGACGCCGTTGCCGAGCGTTGTGAAATCGAGCGCTGTCGAGGTCAGGGCATTGCCTCCCGTGGTGGCGGCGACGAGGTCGCCGGCCGCGCCCTGAAAACCCACCACGCGGACGCTGGCGCCAACCGGGATCGGGTTCGTTTCGGCCGTGAACGTCGCGGCCGGGTAGACGATTGTGGTCGCCGTGTTCGACGAGACACGCGCGATCTTGTTATTGCCGGCGGTCGGGAAGCCAAGCGTGCGCGTGAGGTGACCGGTCTTGAAGTTGGCGCCGCCGGCGGCCACCGTCATCGTGGTCGCCGAGAGGTCGCTGATCTCGGTGTCGAGCGTCACGACCTTGATGAATGCCTGCGTCAGCCACTGGCTTTTCATCATTGCTTCGAAAAGATCGTCGAGATGCTGAAACTTCAGCTCGGTCGCCACCGAACCCGCGTTCGAGAGATCCGTGAGGAAGGTGCCCGCGGCCTGGCCGTCGCCGCGGCGGTCGTTGCTGCGGCCGCGAGTCGGCGAGGCCTTCAGGCCGAAATTGCCGTTGCGGAATTCCTGCCAGGCGGGGCTCGTCGGGCGCACGCCATAGTTGGCCGCGGGCTTGCGCACATAGGACTGCTTGGTCTGGTTGGTTGAGGGGACAAGGCCGCTCATAGGGCGAACTCCTTCGCGGTGGACGGATGGTGGCGTTGGGGAAAAGCCGGGCGCGCGCCGATCGCGGCGGCGCTACTTGACGAAGTCGAACTTGAACTTCGAGACGAACGGCACGCGGTAGCGGTTGCCGTTCCTGTTGTTGTCATCGAAGACGGGCGCGGAAACCTCGCCGGTCTCGACGATGCCGCTCAGCATTTGGGATCTGAAGAGGTCGCGCAGCTCGTCGGCCCAGGTCTGAACCTGCGCTTTCCAACCCGGCTGGAACGCCGCGACGGTGATGATGAAGCGTGCGCCGCCGGTCTCGCGATAGACGGCAGGCTTGCCGACACTGATGCGGGTCTCGACGCTGACCGGATACTCGATCTCGATGAACGGAGGTTTCGGCACCTGCGAAACCACGTTGAGATCAACGAACGGACATGATCCCAAATTGGACCACGTCGCCAGTTGTGCCTCATACGCGTCTGATACCGCTTTGCTAGGCATCGTTCGGCCGCACGATGATGGCGGGCTCGATACCGCGGTACTCGAAAGTGATGGTCGCGATGCCTGCGAACATCTCCTTCGCGAGCAGCGCGATCACCTGGTAGACGCCGTCAGGCGCCTGCCGGGATTCGCCGGGCTCGTCGCCATGAGGCTCGATCAGCGGCGCATAGTGGACGGTCGACAGGAAGGTGAACTCCTTCAGGTTCGGCGACAGTCCGGGCAATGACCAGCCTTCAGTGACCGCGGCGATCCCCTCGCCGTCGGCCTCGAGGCGGTGCGAATGCTGATAGCGGCCGCTGCGCACCGGCGAATGCTGCCACAGCCAATTGCCAATCTGGAGGAGCACCGCAGGCATGAGGTCATAGGTCCTCGCGATGAGACCTTCCGCATGCACCCGCTCGAGGTCCTCGGTGGGCACGCCATCGACCACCGTCCTGTGCGGGATCGCGGTACCGATCGCGGCGGCGTTTTCGGCATCGGTCTGCACAAGGATATCTCGCGCGGCGTCGGCGAGGATTTGCGCGCGCACGTCAGGGCCCGCGAGCGCCTGCAGCTCGCCCTCGACGTCGAAGCGCTGGATGATTGCTGTGATCATTCGGCCCACATCGTCCAGACCAGGCCCTCTTCGTCGTCGAGCTTCGGGCGGTTCACGATGGTGACCGTCCTGTTGTCGAACGCGAACACGCCCCGTGTTGCCGGCGCGACGACTTCGGACTTTCTGACCTGAAGCGAGATCTGACCGGCCTGCGGCCGCCCGTCGTCCGGCCTGGCGCCTTCATCCCTGAGGTCGACCAGGATGGTAATGGGATCACCCGGCTGGCCACCGGGCGGCGCGTATGTCGCCGCGTGCCCCCATTCGGCAAAGGTGTCATCGATCACCATCTGGGCGTCGGAGGTGCCGCTCATCGTGAAGACCCCGCTCCGCTCACGGCCTGAGCACCGTGATGTCGACCCAGGTCTCGGTCCAGAGGTTGAACTCGAAAGTCCCGCTCCCGCCCGCGATCCTGGCGCCGCCGGACAGAACCTCGGCCTCTCCGGCCGAGACCGCGTGAAGTCCCGGCGAGAGCCGCATGCGGAGCGTCACGGGGGCGCCCTCACCGACCATCGCAATTTCGGGCCCGGTCGAGGCATCCGAGGCCTCCTTCGGGGCCTCGTCGGCGGGAATGGCCTCAGTAGGCCGGTTCCCGGCCTCCCCAGGCGCCGTTGGCGCGTCCGGCGTTGCGGGCGGCAAAGTAAGGCGTCGAGAACGGCGACTCATGGGCGCCCTCCGCAGCTAGCGCCCCGCCCGGTTTTGCGGGCGAGACGGGATCGGTAGGTCAGGCTCAGTCGGCGCCCGTGCGCTTGCCGCTCTGCAGGGCGCCCGGCATGGTGCAGACGGCCAGGGGATAGGAGAACGTCTCGACGTCCGCCCACATGTCGCGCTTCTCGTCGAGGACCACCCAGGAATAGGTCGGCAGGCCGAGCGTGTTGACGAACTCCATCCGGGGCGCCGGGGCGTAGGCCATCTGGAAGATGCCGGCGTTCAGCGGAAAGAACTTGGCGCGGGTCGCCGGAATGCCGACGGTCGGCGTGTCGGTGGTGTCGCCGTCGTCGGTGGAGCGGTAGTTCGACCAGCTGATGTCGCCGAACTGGAAATTGCTCCAGGCATTGCCGCCGCGCAGCTCGACCGCCGCGCTCCAGTTGAGGTAAGTCTGGCGGACCTCCGGATGCGCCGTGAAGGCGTCCCAGAACTTATCGCCGACAACGGCCGCGATGCGGACGTTGTCGCCGCCGACGCCTTGCAGCTTGCGCTTCATGTGTCGGACCACCTGGTTGCACTGGGCGCGGAGAACGCCGGAGGCCGGATTGGCGTTCTGCAGGTCGAAGTTGATCTCCGCGGCCTGGGCCTGGTTGAACTCGGCATTCCAGTCGTAGATGGTCGTGCCGTCGGCATCGAGCAGCTTGCCCTGGATGACGCCGAGGCGCCAATTCTCCTTGGTCAGCTCGATGTCGTTCTTGATCAGCAGCTGCCGCCGCGCGAGCTCGGTCATCAGCGACTTCGTCTCGGTCTCGGAGCCGAAGGCGCGGATGCCCTGCAGCTCGTCCGCCATGATGCGTGAGCCCTCGCCGAGGGTCTTGGTGCGAAACGAGCGGGCGCCACGGTTCTCGCTGCCGCGCTGCTTGGGCGGCGCCGAGCGCTCGGTGGTCTGAATCAGCGCCGGACCGTTCGAGCGTTCCTCGATCCAGATCGCGGTGGTGCGCACCGGCGTGTCGATGAACAAGCCGGGAAGCGTGCCGAGATATTGCGGAACGTAGCCGAGCTTGTCGACGGCCGCGGTCAGCGAGACGGCGGAGAACGCGTCCGCCCGGAATGCGTCCATGGTGATGGTCATGTCAGTGTTACTCCACAGGAAGGGTCGGACGGTTGCGCCGACGTGGTTTCAGGGAAAGTCTCGCGGCCGGTCGAAGCAGCCGGCCCCGCGTGGTCGTCAGCGAACGATGATCTGCAGCGCTTCGAGCTGCCGGATGGCTTCGGCCTGCTGCGCAGCAGTGATGCCGGCGGGCCAGGTCAGGTCGACGCCGCGCACCTCGGCGGCGCGGGTGACCACGGTGGCCTTCTGCGTGTTGCTGCCGTCGGTGGTGACGTTCGACCACATGATCCCGGCGGCACGCTGGGTGCCGTCGGTCGCGGTCGGGTTCAGCACCGCGACCTGGTAGTCGGTCTCCTCGATGCCGACGGTGACGGAGAACGCATCGCCGATGTTCCAGTCCGTGGCGCCGTCGGCGATGACGAACTTGATCTGGTTATTGAAGGTCGCACCGACGGCGACGCGGCCGATCTCGACACCGTCAGGGTCGAACACGAGGAACATGCCGCTGTTGGCGGACACCAGCGTGTTGACCACCCGATAGACGCCGTCCTTGGCGCCGGCACCAACGGGCGCGGTGCCGTCGATGGTGAAGACACCGTTGCCGGTGTTGCCGGCGTCGGCGACGACGCTCGAGGTGACGAGGCTCGTCACCGCCGTCTTGCCGATCACCTGGCCCGCGACCAGCGTCTGGTTCAAGGCGACGGTGAAGACGTCGCGCGAGCGATAGGATTCGGCTTCGCTTACCATGAAGCAGCCGGAGTGCTTCGTTTCAGTCTGAACGATACCAGTGGTCATGGATGTCTCCTCTCATGACGGGTTGGGACGACGGGTGAGAACCGATCGGCTTTTCGTCGTCGAAACGGCCGGCGGCTGCTGAAAAGGGGTCAGCGCTTGGGAATCTTCGCGTTGATCTCGCCGACGACCGAGTCCCAGGCTGCCGCGACGTCGGTCTCGACCTTCCCGGCGGGCTTGGCGGTGCCGTCGACCGCGGTCGCGTTCGCGGCGTCGGCGGCACGCCTGGTCAGCGCGGCGCGGACGTCCGCGATCGGCGTCTTCGCGGCCACGAAGGCCTTGGCGTCCGCCGCCGGCACCTTGGCGATCGCGCAGAGGTCCATGGTCTCGAGCGCCATCTCGACGGTGTATGTCCCGGGCGCCGCGGCGCTGGTTTCGTCGTCGTCCTCTTCCTCGCCCGGCATGATCTGGCCGCAGGACGAGCACTTCGCGCCAGGCGCGGATTTTGCGGCCGCGGCGGCCGGCGCCGGCGGCGCATGGGTCACAGCCGCCTGCGCGGGATCGGTCTTGGCTTCGGGCGCGGGAGCGGCGGCCTGGGCATTGGCGATCGCCGTCGGCGACGCGCTCGCGAGCATCTGGGTCTTCTGGGTCGTCATGGTCGCATGTCCTCTGTTCGCGGCCGCGGCCGCAGTCCGGGGTGAGCTTGGGGATTGGCCGCTGATGAGCTCGGTCAGCTCTGTCAGCACGTCGTCGAAGTTGGCGACGCCGTCGGCGAGGCCGGCCTCGACCGCTGCACTGTCGGAATAGACGGCGGCCTCGGTGGCGAGGGCCGCGTCGGCCGTCATGCGGCCCTGGCGCCCGACGAGCTCGGCGAGCATTTGCCGGCAATGATCGACGCGATCCTGCATCCAGGCCCGCGCGTCCGGCGACAGCGAGGTGTGATCCCAGCCGTTGATCTTCTGGCTGCCGGAGAAAATCGCGCTGTATTTGATGCCGCTGGCCTGGTCCTGCGCGGAACGATCGGTGTGCATCATCACCGCGCCGATCGAGCCGACCATAGCAAGCCGCGGCAGATAGAGCCGCTCGGCCGAACCGGCGAGCGCATACGCAGCCGAAGCCGCAACCGAATTCGCGATCGCCCAGACCGGCAGCTGCTGGCGCGCGGCGAGGATCTTGTCGGCGAGATCGAGCAGGCTATCGACTGAGCCGCCCGGGCTGTCGACATCGAACAGGATGGCGCGCACGCGATAGTCGGCGAGCGCCGCGTCGATCGAGGCGCCCAAGCCTTCGTAAGTTGTGAAGCCGCAGGCCGCGGCGAGCCAATCGAAGCGCTTCGACAGGGCGCCCGATACCGACATGATCGCGACGCCCTCGCGGGTCAGCGCATATTCGGTCAGGCCGCTGTTGGCACGGACCGGCTCGGCCTCGGTGATCGCGGACAGCCGCTCTTCGCGCTGCGCCTTCGCCACCTTGCGGCTTTCCTTGATGTCGATGCGCTCGCCGGTCAGCACGCGCTGCCCGAACGGCCCCTCTATGATGGCGCGCAGCGCGTTCGGCTCGATCGCGTGGGCGCGGCCGAACAGCTGCTCGGCGACGTGCGGATAGGCAAAGGTCATAATCAGGGCTTCGGTGCTGTGGGCTTGGGCGGCGAGGTCTTGGGCGGGACGGCCTTGGCGGGCGGCTTGAGGATCTTGCCGTTGGGATCTGGCTTGAGATCGGCGCTGTCTTCCGAGGGCGGCGGATCGGCCTCGAGCTGGCGCAGGCTCTGGACGCCCGAGAACTGGATGCCCAGGCGCGCGGCGCGCGCCGCGTCCTCCGCGATGCGCTCGTCGACCTCGGCGGCGTCGTAGCCTTCTTCCTCCACCACCATCGAACGGGCCTTGAAGCCTGCGTCGACGGCGAGGATCTCGGCCTGGCGATCCTTCAACGGATCGATCCACATCCAGCGCGGCGGGATCCAGTTCATGTCGAGGTAGTCTCGCGGGTTGTCCGCATAGCCGTCGAAATCAAGCGCGCCGGCGATGTGCGCCGAATCAAGGAAGGCGCGGAACACGGGCCTGCAGAACTGGAAGACGATGACGCCGTGCTGGATGGCCTCGGCGCGGCGGCGCGCCTCGATCATCGCGGCGCGCTGGTTGCCGTAATTGGCCTTGACCATGTCGCCGGTGACGCCGGCATAGGGCAGCCCGAGCGCAGCGCAGACGCGCGCCAGCGTGCGATACTGGAATGGCTCGTAGGACTGGCCGCTGTCGGCGGGCTCGGCGACCTTGATGTCCTCGCCGGGCAGCAGCACGTGCGCCGCGCCAGGCTCGAGCTTCACCTGCGCGGATCCCGCGCTCGGGTCCTTGCCCTGCATTTCCTTGTCGAAGAACTCGCCGTCCGGATCCGGACGGGTGACGAACACGGAAAACAGAGCCGCGGTTTTCTTACGCTCGAGCTCGGCATCATCATAGAGGTCGAGCATCCACAGCGTGATGATCGCCGGCGTCAGCCGGGAAAGCCCGCGGATCTGTCCGCCCTCGAGCGGATCGAACACGTGCAGGATCTGGCTTGCCGGGATCCGGACGCGCTCGCCGAACTTCGGCGCAAGCGTGATATCGCCGGGATTGACCTTCCAGAAATGATAGGCGACCCGACGGCCGATCTTGTCGAACTCGATGCCCTGGCGGATCCAGTTGCCGTTCTCAAGCGGCATGGTCAGCCACAGCGGCAGCTGCTCGGCCGGCAGCAACTCCAGCTGCAATGGGATCGAAAGCCCATCGGCCATGTAGCGCGGCCGCAGGCGCACGAAGACCTCGCCGGCGATGAAAAGCTCGCGCGCAATGCGCTTCTGCAGGCCGTAGAAATCGGTGATGCCCTCGGCATCGGCTTCGTCGGTCCAGCGCGCCCACAGCGCGTGAACGTCCTTCTTTTGAGCCGCAGCAGCCTTGGCCTTGCGCTTGTTCGCCTTCCTTTTGGTCTCGCTGATCTCGTCGTCGGCGCCGACGGGCTCGATCCCCTTGGCTAGCGGAGATTTCCAGCTCGGCGTGATGCCGGCGCCGACCAGGTTGGAGGCGAAGCACTCCACCGCGCTGTAGGCATAGCCGTTGTTGCGCGCCAGGAAGCGCGCGCGAGCCAGCGTGTTGGGGCCTGACTGGTTGATCAGCGTGTTGACGTGGACGCGCGACGGAATCCAGCTGCCAAGGCGCCTGCCCATGCGGCCGGCCTCGAGGCCATTGCCGTCGCCGCCGCTCCACATGCCGGCGAAGACTCGCCCGGCCATGGAGCTGACGGCACGTCCGAACCCCCCGAGCATGCTCACAGACCTTTGCAATTCGTGAAGAAGTAAGTGCGCTGGATGCTGCCGCCGGTCAGCTTGGCGATGTCGGTCTCGACGTTCTTGATGGCAGTTTCGATCTCCGCGACGGAGCGGTATTTGGTGGTGCGGCCCGCATAGCTGATCTCGGACCTGCCGTTCGTGAGGGCTGTCTTGAGCGCATCGAGGCGCGCCTGCAGGGTCGGAAGGTCAGCGGGCATCGATCATCAATCCATGAAATCCGAGCGCGAGCTCGAGCGCTGAAAGCGCGGCGGTGATGGAGGTGGTTTCTTCGGTGTCGGCGGCGGTAAAGCCGGCCGCGGGGCGCCGTGAACGGATGCGCTCGCGTCGTTGGGCGGACGGTCACTGACCGTTGGGGCTCCGAGCCTTTGCTCGAGTTCGCTAAAACGGCGATCGCGCCAGCGGTCCCATCCGCGCATCGCGGCCAGGGCGCGGGCATAATTGGCGCAGTCGAGGACCTCGTTGCGGCGGCCGGCGATGACGCTCCAGCTTCTGCGCGTGCGGCCCTTGACGACGTTGGTCACCAGCTCTTCCGAGGTCAGCTGCTTGACCTGGTCCTCGCTGACGTCGCCGGGCAGATGGACGTAACCAGGTGGCGTGGCCTGTCCCTGTTCCGGGCGATCGAGGCCGAGCTGGCTTGCGAGTTCCTGTTTGCAGAACGAAGATCCGACCTTGACGGTCTTGAGTCCTCGGCGAAGCTTCTTGCCGTTCTTCCTGGCGTCGAGGGCACCGACGCCGACATAGGCGACCAGCGAATTGTCCTGGCCGTCGATCGCATGAACGTTGCCCCTGCCCGCCTGGCCGCGAACGAAGGCGCCGACCTCGGCGGCGAACGCGCCGGAATCGATACCCCAATCCTGGACCGACATCTCGGTGCCGCCGGCGTGCTGCCAGGTCTCGGCGAACATCTGCGCAAGCGCTTCCCAGACTTCCGGTCTGTTCGTCGCGCCCGGGAGCACGCGGTGCTCGATCAGCCATCGCTCGCGGTTGCGGCCGAAGCCCCAGATGCCGACCTCAAGGCGATCCTTCTGGACGTCGACGCCTCCGAACAGGATCAGCACGCCCCACGGAATTGTGCCCGACCTGTAATCTTCGCGACGGCCGTAGACGCGGTCCCACTCGGGCGCCTCGCTCGCTTCCTTCCATGTCCTGGCGAGCTGGGTGTTGTAGAAGGTCTTCAGCGCTTCGATGCCGCGCTCGAACGCGCGCCGATATTTCTTGACGAGGTCACGGATGCCCTGCTTCGGCGCGTAGAGCTTGGAGGCCCAGCCGCCGGCGTGCTCGTTGGGCACCGTCCGCTTGCCGCACTCGATGCAGACCGCATACTCGATGCCTGGCGCGGCCGGCTCGCAGATCCATTTCTCCGGCTTCTGGTGCTTGCCGCAACAATCGAATTCGCGGGTCTGGCGCCATGTGATGCGCGTCAGCGCGCGGAGCCGATCGGCTTCCGACCAGACGACGCCGCAGCCCTGACCGATGCAGACATATCCGGCTGTCTCGGGGCGGATGCGCCCGCGCTCGTCCTTCTCGAACTGAACCGCTTCCCATTCGAGGACCTGCTCGAAGCCGCAGTGCGGGCAGGCCACGAAGGGCTTGCGCTGGTCGCTCTCGAGATAGGACGCCGCGATCGCGCTGCGCCCCTCGATCGTCGGCGAGCAAACGCGGGCTGCAAGCTTGTCGGCGGAGAACTCGGCCTGGCGCTCCTCAGCCAGGTCAACGGGCGGCCCTTCATTGCCGGCCGACAGCGGGTACTTGTCGATCTCGTCGGACAGCACCAGGCGGATCGGCCGCATGGCGAGGTTGGTCGGGCTGTTGGCGCCGACCATGGTGATGTGCCCACCCGGGAATTGCTTGTGGGTGAGCGTGTTGCTGGCATCGCGGGCCTGGCTGCGGAACAGGTCCTTCAGCACCGGCGTGTCACGGATCATCGGCGCGAGCCGGTCCTTGGAAAACGTCTCGGCCGCATCGTCCTTGGGCTGCAGCACCAGGATCGGGCACGGATCCAGGTGTATGAAGCGGCCAGCGACGTTCTCCAGGAACGTGGTCTTGAGCAGCTGGGTGCAGGCCATCAGCGTGATGACCTGGACGCCTGGCTCAGTTGCCCAGAGCATCGGCCCGCGCGCCACCTCGACGCGGGAGACGATGAACTTGCCGCCGTTCGAGGATTCCTTCGATAACCTCCGGTACTTTTCCGCCCAGTCGACGACGGTCATGTTCGGCGGCAGCCGGAGGCCCGCCTGCCAGGACGCGGTGAGATCGTCAGCCCGGCGGAGCGAGCTCGGGAGCAGCGGGTTCCCCGAGCTCGTCAAGGTGCTGGCGGACATTCGCTGTGAGGACCTCGACCAGCTTGCGCTCCTCGATGCCGAGATCCGACGCCATCAGCGTGGCGACGCGAGCCGGCCAGCCGAGCCAGGCGTCGCGGATCTCGCGGGACCGATCGAAGAAGGCCTTGTTCGCCGCCTCGCGGTCGACCAGGCGCCCGGCCTCCTTCTCGAACTCGAGCGCCCGCTGACGGGCGAGGTAGTTTTCCTTGACCCGCTGGGCCTGGGCGAAGGCCAGCATGACCCCATCGGCCAGGACGAGTTCGTCGTCGGCGCCAGTAAGGGGCTCGGGCGTTGCATCGGAAGCGCGTGTCGTTGCATCCGGCGGCCGCGTCGTTGCATCAGCAGCAGGCGCTGCAGCATTCTTTGCCGGGGTTCGGGCCGCCGGCCGCCGACGTGACTGCGTCAGGTCGATGTTGTTACTGCGATCGGCTAAGACTTCGGAAATATTGACTTTTCCGCCGTGGGACCGGACCGCCCCGCTCTTCACCTGGCGGCTGAGCGTCGATTTGTTGATTCCGATCTTCCGCGCCGCCTCGCCGATGCTGATCAGCTCCAAAACCGTTGCATCAGACGATCGTTGCATCAGTTTTGAGCCCCAAAGCTACGAATTAAAAACGGCGGAGCCACTTGTTTTGGTTTGCCGCCGCGGAGGACCCGGAGGTGCGATCAGTAGCTGTGCATGCGATACGCAAAGATATTGCCGTGAGGGAACTTCACCCACTAACGTGTGCAACCTTCAAGCGAAGCGCCGCGGTGGGGAGAAGATGGCAGAAGATCCCGAATTGAAAGCAATAAAGACGATAATCGAGCTGATGGCACCACTCGACGAAACTGGCAGAAGTCGCGTACTTGAGTACGTTTTGAAGCGTCTCGAAATGACCGCATTCCAGTCTGACGGCCTTGTGCCGGAAATCGCTTCGGCATCCGCGGCTTACGAAACCCGCAATGCGCCAATCAAGGACATCCGCACTCTTACCGCTGAAAAGCAACCTCGGTCAGCCAATGAAATGGTGGCCGTCATCGCATATTACCTTTCCGAAATCGCCTCATCCGCTGAAGCCGCATCAACGATCAATGTCGAGACGATCCGAAAATACTTTAAGATGGCCGCTTTCCCGATGCCGCGAGTGCCTAAGAGCGCACTCACAAATGCCGCCGCAGCCGGTTATTTAGAAAATACAAGTCGCGGCGAGTATCGACTAAGTCCAGTTGGGTACAACTTAGTTGTTCATGGTTTACCACGGTCAAGTGCAGCGCAGCCTGCAACGAAGCAGCGCCGCAAGCGGCGGTAAGCGCCGATGGCTCGCCGCCCAACCAAGATTGCGGTCCCGACACCAACCGAGCTTCTCATCGCGAAGACCCTACGTCGCATCGTTCCCGCGGCAGCGGTCTCTTACGAACAGGTGATCATTGACCTCGCTGATGTAAGGCGGCATTCCTATCGAGGAATTGCACACGAGCTACGAGAAGTGCTCCGCGAGACGCTGAACTATCTGGCTCCAGACGCAGAAGTTATGGCGGTACACGGCTTCAAGTTGGAGAAGGATCAAGACAAGCCCACTCAGCGACAAAAGGCGCTTCACGTGCTTCGGAAACGCAAATTGTCGAAAGAGGAAATGTCGGCGCCCGAACTAACGATTAACTTAGCCGAAGAGCTCAGCGCGACCATTACACGCAATGCTTATACTCGCGGGGCAAAAGACGCCCATACGCTCAGCTCAGCGCCGGAGGTTCGGCAGCTTAAGATGTGGATCGACGCCGTTCTTGGGGAATTGCTGGAAATTCACCGGCCTCGCCCACCCGAGATCGAACGTGTTGCCCGCCGAGCAGCGGCGCCAGCTGAAGACCGGATTGAATACGCGGTACAGCTAAAACTGGAGTCCGATAAGAGCCCTTAGCGGACTCCAGGCGTTGGACGCCTGTCTGTTTGACAAGCCCTGGTTGCACGGCGATAACAGCTTTCGGAATTGGCTGGGGGTTATTGCATGCGAAAAACGCTTTTTCTCTTTCTGCTGTTGCTGACGGGCTGCATGAGCGCCGAAGAGCGGACGGCAAGAAACGAGGCGCAAGACGATCAGGCATGTCTGTCTTACGGCGCCAAAAAAGGCACTGAATCTTACGTCAATTGCCGTGCGCAACTCGAAGGATCGCGCCGACAAGCTGATGCAGCGATAGATGCTGGAATGATTGCGTCCCGCGCCGGAGAAGATAGGCGACGCTAGTGCGGCGAGCGAAGGCATGGATCCGGCCACTTGCTGATGACGATCAACTGATGGTTGCTGTTATGCGCCGGACATCGCGGCTCGCTTTAATTTACCTGCTAGCCCTCGTTGCGCCGGCCAGAGCTGCAATCGACCCCGTCGCCGACCCCTTGGATATGGGACGCGCCTCTGGCGATCTTAATCAATGGCGGAGGATCGATTTCCGCTCTCCAGGCCAGTCACGCGGAAACCCGGCGCAGATCAAAGTCGCTATCCGCACCAGGGGCCCCAGCATGCAGGGCTTGATCCGGATTCCCGGCGCACCAGCGTCCAATTTCGACACCGGCAACGGCCTGACCGTGGTTGACCTGATTAACGTCGGTAACGACAGCAGCGGCTATGCTGAGATCTCAGCATTGGAGATTTGCATCACGCAGACCACCCATGGGCAGTCTTTCCAAGTCTTTGCCATGGACGACGACAAACCCATACAGTGAAGTGGGCGAGGCACATAGAGCGATTGTTCCTGTGCCTCTCCTTGCGCCAAGCTTCTCCACACCCACGACGCGCAGTAGCTCGAGCGCGCTCACACGACGTCCAGTGCGGGATTAACAATTTCGGTCAAGTACGCTTCAACTCGCCCTCGCACGGCAAAGAGAATTTCAACGAACAACGAGCTAGAATCTTTTCGGATGAAATGGCCACGTGCGGGCTATTCTCATGCAAGATATCTTGCACCCAGCGGACGCCGTGTTGCGGTCATCTCGTGCCGCGCAGTATGTGCGCATGTCGAGAGATCACCAAAAATATTCGCCTGAAAATCAACGAACGGTGATCGCAGAATATGCCGCGCAGCGCAACATTGAGATCGTGCGCACCTACATCGATGAAGGACGCAGCGGGCTCACCTTCGCCGGACGTGCTGGGCTTAAGAGACTGATCGCTGATGTCCAATCTGGCAGCTCGGACTTTGATTGCATCCTCGTCTATGACGTCAGCCGATGGGGGCGTTTTCAAGATTCGGACGAAGGCGCATTCTACGAGTTCATTTGTAAGCGCGCAGGCATACGCGTTCACTACTGCGCCGAAAGCTTCGACAATGACGGCAGCTTAGCGTCCGTCCTGCTCAAGAACATAAGCCGGGTTGATGCGGCCGAATTTAGCAGGAAACTCTCGCGACGTGTTTTCGTCAGTCATTGCAATTTTGTTACCCTCGGATTTTGGCGAGGTGCGCCGGCAGGTTACGGTTTGCGGCGTCAAACCGTGGACGAAACGGGTAAACCGCGGGCCCTGCTCATGCCGGGTGAGCAGAAACATTTCAAATTGGATCGCGTCATCCTCGTGCCGGGGCCCAGGTCGGAAATCGACGTGGTGCAGCGGATCTTCACTGACTTTGCGGATGGCAAACTGACGCGTACAGCGATCGCCAATAAGCTGAACGCCGAAGGCATTTGCAATTCCACGGGACATCCCTGGACCATGAAAACGATCGACGACTTGTTGCGTAACGAAAAGTATGTCGGCCACAACGTCTTCAACCGCCGTTCTGCGAAGCTAAGGCAGACACCGATTGTAAATCCGCCAGAGATGTGGATACGGCGCGACAACTCGTTCAAGCCGATCGTGTCGCAGGCGCTCTTCGATCAAGCCCAAACCGTCTTGTCCGATGTTGGTCGAAAACCTAGTGATCGGGAGCTCTTAAGCAAACTGAAGGCGCTCTGGCGAAAAAAGGGCCACCTCTCAATGCGCCTTATAGAGAAAGCAAAAGATGTGCCTGACTGGACGGTGTATGCGCGGAGGTTCGGCTCGCTCACGAACGCCTACAGGAAAATCGGCTTCGAACCAAACCCACGTTACGGTTACGCCGAGACTGGGCTCAAGATTGATGCGATCATTCGAGCCGCCGCTGAGGACATCATGTCCAATCTGAAAGCTGAGGGCGAAGCGTCATTTCTGCCTGAACTCTACCTGCTCACAATCGGCAAGGGCTTCACCCTTGCAATAGCTGTCGCATGGTCGGTCTCAGACGGAACAGGAATGCGACCGAGAAGATGGGAAGTGAGGAAACTTAAGTACTCCCGATCTGATTTCGTACTCGTAATCAGAATGGACGCGGCCAACGCCCAAATTCAGGACTATTTCCTGCTCCCCTCGCCCAAGCTGCCGCCTACATCCAGCCGCCGCAAAATACGTGTTTCGGATCGCGTCTTTGGTCAATTCCGCTACGATGACTCCCTTGCTGTCGTGAATGCGTTGCGCGCTCTGCTTCGGCAGCGTCGCGAATCCTAACGCTCACCATACGCGCAACCGAGGCCCGCTTTTCCACACCCACCACACACAGCATCCCGGACGCGCTCCAGGGGCGCCAGAGGAAATAGTTCGAGAGAGCTCCCAACCGTTCCGGTTACATCCGCCGGCCGCCGGCGCCCAAGCAAATGGCCGGCCCTAATCCGCTTGCGCGGCTCTCGAAATCAATCGGGCCTTGCGCCCGGTGAGCTGCTCCCAGCGCGCGATGATCAGTCCGCAATATTCGAGACTAAGCTCGACGCCGTAGCAAATGCGGCCGATCATTTCGGCTGCGATCATCGTGGTCCCGCTCCCGAGGAAGGGATCATAGACCGCCTCGCCCTGCAGCGTGTGATGCAGAATCGGCCGGCGCATGCATTCGATCGGCTTCTGCGTGCCGTGACCGGTGTCGCTGCGGCGGTGCGGGATATGCCAAACGGTGGTCTGCTTGCGATCGCCTTGCCAGTTGGCGGTCTTGAGCTTGCGCACCGCGTACCAGCAGGCCTCGTGCCGCCAGTGGTAGTGGCCGCGCGAGATGATCAGCCGGCCCTTGTCCCAGATGATCTGGGATCTCACGCGAAAGTCGGCGGAGGCCAGGCTCAGTTCCACGGAGCTCGCGTGCAGGCCAGAATGCCAGACGTAAGCGATATCGCCGGGAAACAGCGCCCAGGCCTCGCGCCAGTCGCTGCGATTGTCGTTCAGCACCTTCCCGGTGGCGCGAACGATGGTTGGACTGTTCTTCAGCTTGCGCCGCCACTCCGGCTCGTAGCCGACACCGTATGGAGGATCGGTGGCCATCAGCCGCGGCCGGGCATGGCCGAGCAGCTTCCGGACGAGGGCGGGGTTTCGGGCGTCGCCACAGGCGAGCCGGTGTTTACCAAGCTGCCAGATGTCGCCGTTAACGACGCGGACGAATTTAGCCGGCCGAACGAACGCCGGGGACTCTGAGTTGTGCATGATCTCTGAAACAACTGGTCCCGCCGCGTGCGCGGTGGCGGGATGGCCGGATAGCGGCCGGATCAGGTCATGCGAGTTACGAGCTCGCGGCTTAGGGTGTTGGTAGCACCCGCGGCCCCCGTCTCTCTTAGAGACGCGGCCTGTTATCGATCGAGCATTTCCTTGAGCTCGAAAACGGTTTGCGCTGGTCCAGCAGGCGCAGCGCGTGAAGGCGCGAGCGCGCGACGAAGCTCATTGAGAAGGACATCGAAAGGGCGTCCGGTCTAATTCATCGTCATAGCTTCGCAGGAGCTAATCTCCGAAGAGATCAGGGTCGGAACGGCGAAAAGCCGCGCCGCGACACTCCCCGGGTTACGCCGGTCGATGCCGCGAACCGCGCGCCGGAGATCCGGCCGCGTCACTTGCAGGGATGGATCATACTGGAGCGGAATCCCGACCTGATGCAGATTCGAAGAAAAAATCAGCCCTCGACGAACTTCAGCTTGTGCTGCTCGACCGGCCACACCTGGCGCCCGAAGATCTCGACCTCGGTCAGGACGTTGACCCGCCCTCGCCCGTCCAGGTCGACGATCTTGCCGAGCATCTTGCGCAGCGGCAGGATCTCAACCCAGACGTCGCGCCCGGGATGATACGGACTCTTCTCGGCGCGAAGCAGCAGGTTGCGGTACCGTTTGTCCCGCTTGGCTTCCATCTTGCGGACCTCCTCGACGACGATCTCCGGCAGCGTCGCGAGCTTCTCGCTGCCGGATTGCGTCATGAAGTCGATCACGCCCCGTGCCGCCAGCACCCGGCTCCAGGCCTCCATGGTCTGCGGCATCGGCACCAGGATTCGGCTCGGGAACATCGATACCGTGATCTCGCGCGATCGTCGGCGGCCGCCGGGCGTCTTGCGGTGAAGATGCGGCCAATAGGGATGCAGTCCGAGCTGTTCGATGCTGGCGATCGCGCGCGCCTCGCGGCCGGGTTCGGTGATGACGACGTGCCAGAGTAGATCAAGGCCCGCGGTCGCGATCGGCTGCGGCTTTACGATCGTGACGTAGCCGACATGCGTGCCTTTGACCCATGTTGATGTGTCGACGTGCGGCATGCAGCGGCCTCTTGTTTTTCTGTCTCGAGTCCGAGCTCGACCAGTTCACGGATGCGCTCGGAAAGCTTGATGCCGCGCCTCTCCGCGGCCGCGGCGAGCTCGATGAAGGTATCCTTCTCGAATCCGACCGTGGTCCGCGGCATCTGATTGCCGCCGGCGGAGTGGCCCTGCGCGCGCATCAGCTTCCCGAGGCCGCGTTTGGAAAGTACGGGTCGAGCCCGGTCGGCGAGAACGCCACCGGCGCGCCCACAATAATGTGCCAGCGGTCGAAGCCGGACGGCCGCACGGGCGTGTGCAGAATCGCGCCTATGGCCGTGGGGCCGCCGCGCACGGCGTCCTGCAGCAGCGCCGCAGCCGCGTTGAACACACGCGCCTGACTCGCGCCGCGGATCCGCACCAGCGGCAGCTCCAACTCGAGCGCGCAGTCCAGCTGCTCGACCAGGCCACGCTGCATGGCGGAATAGACCCGCCCCGGCGCCGGCCGCGGCAACAGGAACGACAGATCGAATGAAGCGGGGTGGGAACGCATGCACATAACCCCCTGACGATGCAGGGTTACGGCAGACCGGTGACGAAGCGGTTAACGGCTCAGCAACGGGTCGATGGCGCGCACCTCGTCCTCGTGGCGGGCCAGGACGGCCAAGATCTCCTCCGCCTGGCTGAGCAGCTTGGCGCGCCGCAACCAGGTGCCGATCTCGATCGAGCCGGGATCGCGGGCGTTGCCGGTCATCACCAGGTGCTCGATGACGTGGATCCGATGCCGCTCCCACATGGCGATATCCTTCACCGCGGCGGCGATGTCGGCGAAATCGTCATTGAGCAGTCCCCGCGATTGGTCGGTCACAGCCCCTCTCCCGCCCCCAATATAAGCAGACGGGAAAATTACACAAATACAATTGGTTGTTGCGGGGGTTTAACCCGGTTTGTGATTGGCGGGCGGGCCGGGCCTTCGCCATCACAGCATCCCCAGCGCCTGCAGATAGGTTTCCAGGATCGTCTCGGCTTCTGCGCGCTCGTTCGGATCCTGCTTGCGCATCCGCACGATCGTCTTCAGCGCCTTGACGTCGTAGCCGTTGCCTTTCGCTTCCGAATAGATGTCGTTGATGTCGTCGGAGACGGCCTTCTTCTCTTCCTCGAGCCGCTCGATGCGCTCGATGATCGATTTGAGCTGATCCTTTGCGAACGCCGTGGCCGGCTCGTCGCCGGCGATCGCTGCGCTGGTCGCCATCAGAACAGCCTCGACAGATCGTCGATCGCCGCCTGCAGCTCGTCGGCGACCTGGTCGTTGCCATCGGCGATCATGTTGAGCGCGCCGAAGAACGAATTGGCCGGCTGCAGCGAGCGGTTGTCCGCCGGCGCCGGCGGACGGCGCGCGCCAGGCGCAATCACCGCACGCACATCCTCGACCTGCCGGCGCAGCGAATTGTAGCGATTGCATTGCGCGAGCAGCCGCTCGAGCAGCTGCTGGCCTTCGGTCTTGCCGCCGGCTGCCGGTGCTGATGAGGCGTGGGCGGCGCCCTCCTCCGCGACGGCGCCGACGACATCGGTCAAGCTCATGATGCGCTCCGCTTCTTCAACCGGTCCTCCGGACCGAATTTCAGCTCGCCCTGGTGAAACACCTTGGCGTCCTGCTTCACCTTGCTCTTGAAGCGATCCCCCCGCAGGTCGAACTTGGCGGCGTTGACGATGATCTGGCGCAGCGCCGCCGGATCATTGCGGCAGCGGCCCATCCAGTCGGTGATGTCCTCGGCGGCGCGATCGCGGCTGACGCCGAGCTGGTCCGCGACGAGATCGGTGCCGATCTCGAGCAGCCAGCGCGCGTCCGGATTTTCGCCGGGCCTGGTCGGCGCCGACGGCGGTCCCACGACCGGCCCGGCCTCCGCTTGATGCTCCACGACGATGCGCAGCTGGACCAGCGAAGGCACGCCCACCCGCCATGCCGCGAGCACAGCCTCGGCGAAATTGTTCTGGATGTAGGACGCGACGAACCGTGTGGGGGCCTGCAGCACGAGCTCCTCCTCGCCGACCGAGACCACCGCGACCTTGCCGAGCCAGCTCTGGAACATCGCATCGCCAAGCCTGCGCCTCAGCGCCACACCGGGAATGCCGAGATCGAACGACGGGCCGGCGGCGCCGTCAGGCGCAGCGCCGACGGCCCCGGCCGCCGCGGGCGCAGAAGTGTTGAGAGGAGTCCTAAGAGAAGTAGGGGGTCCTTTTTTGCACCTATCCGGTGACGTTTTTTGCACCTGTTCCGGACGGATTTTGCACCTGTCGTCCTCCAATAGGTGCAAATTCTGCCCCTGTTGCCCCGCTGACAGGTGCAAATTTTGCACCTTTTCCGCGGGCTCGTAGATCGGGACGTAGCGGTTGCAGCGACCGCGTTTGACCACGGTGAAATAACCCCGCTCCTGGAGCGCCTTCACCGCCATCTTCACCGTGCGCGGCGACAGGCCCAGCTTCTCCTCGAGGTGCTCGATCGAGGGATAGGCATCGCCCGTGTCGAAATCGACCTTGGCGAACAGCTCGCCGCCGACGGCGCGGAACGACGCCGAAAGGTTCGTATCCCGCCGTACACGGTCCATCGCGGCCAGGCGCTTGCGGTTGAAGTCCTTGAGAGCTTCCTCGCGCGTCATGCCAGGGCCAGCTGCCTGACCGGAAACGTCTGCATCGCGCGAAGTGGCTTAGAGCCGAAGGCCTCGACGACGAGAGCTGGTCGATCTGATGCCCCTGCCCTCACCGCGAACTCTCCGCAACGCGCATGTCGAAGGGGGGCGCGGTGAAGCGGATGGGGTCGGCATCGGCCGACCAGGCGCGCGCGATCGCCTGGATCGAGACCGCCGTGGCGAAGGCAAGCGCGATGCCGATCAGCGCCGTGGCGCGGTCGGCTCGATCTAGACCATGCCAGAATTGATGAAGAGCGGTGCGCCGCCAGCGATCGCGCAGGAGATTCATTGCGGCCTCAGCCACTTGGAGGGAAAGGGACGCGAACGCAACAAAACGCCAGAAACTCAAAAAAACTTATCCACAGACCTTATGTGACGTGCGAAGGGCTTGCGCGCGACTCGACTCTGTGCCTGCAGCCGTGATCACTCCGCCGCATGTTCACGCGTATCCGCATCACGCAACCGCCTGATCCATGTCGGGAGCGATCACCTGCCCCCAAAGCCTCGGATGGGCGCGAAGACGCTTTTTCCGAAGCGCCAAAGTCATCACGTAGAAATACCGGGAAGGAAATGTCGGGGTACGCTTCCACCCTTCGACGTTCTTCCAGCCATCATCGCCGCGCTGCTGCGTCAGCTCGGCAACGATTTTTTCGCCGCCGAGCGCATCAAGCACTTCGATGGTGGTGAGGAGCTCCCGCGACTCAGACCGTTTGCCCATTACAGAGCGATATTCGGGATTTTTTTGAAAAGCAACGAGATAGAAATGCTTGATAGCTTCGAATCTGCGCCCGCTGCACCTTTCGCGCCGATGGCGAAGAAGGCGTCCAAGAGTACAAATCCGGAACCAAAGGAAGAGGTCCCGGGCCAGTCGCAGCGTTTAAAGGACCTGCGGCGCGCCTTTGGATTCGAAACATCGACAGCGATCGCCAAATTCCTCGACATCAGCGTCCAGCGCTGGAACGCGTTCGAGAACGGCGCGCCCCTCAGCAGGGAGGTCGCCTTCCTGCTGGTTCGCAAGTTCTCTGGCTTGTCGCTTGACTGGCTCTATTTCGGCAAGACTGAAGCACTTCCACTCGAACTCGCTCGCCGGTTAGGCGCGCTGGGCCCGCCAGGAAAAGGCAAGACATCGGCCTGACCTCCTCCGTCCGTCAGCGGCGCGCCCGGCGGCCGCGGCCCAAACAAATACCCGATAATTTCCTCGACCAGATCCAGGACAGCCCAGACGTCCTCAATTTGCTCGGGCAGCATCGACGCAATTTGAAGCGCCTGTCGTTTCTGCCAGCTCGGGTCGGTACTCATACACATGACCTTCGATCGTCCCTACTCAAGCCCTTGAGCTTCCTACCTAAAGTAGTGCTTCGCAATCCCAGTGTTCTCTCAAGCGAATATTGATTTCGGGATTTTCTTGAAATCTAGATTGCATTTCAAAATTTTCTTGAACATATTGGTCCCTGTCCGGCGGTTGAGTCGGATGGCCGGCGATAGCAAGCCGGTCGGTTTCAAACCGAGACTGCTGCCGGCAACTTCGTTCGCGACCGGCGCAACGCGCGGATCGGTCCCAGCAACAGAACGGATCTGGGTTCGGTACCGGACATCAAAACCGATCCGCGCGCCTTCCTTTTCAAACCGCATGAGGGGTAGCCATGCGACAGGTCAGCGAAGCGGTGCCGCGCGCCGCCACCAAACACTGGATTGATCTCATCGATCGCGTGACCTTCGGCATCCAGCGCATCGCCGAAGCTGATCGCCTGAACAGCCGCTTCATTTTCGTCTCCGAGATCTACGAAGGCGCCGACCGGATGTCTTCGCGCATCGGCGTCGACCGTCGCGCCGCGGCCGCCGCGCTCGGGCTGGTGCTGGTCCAGGTTGCCGGCTTCTCCGCACCTTTCGAGGTGCAGCGATGAGCCGCTCCAACGTCACCCGCGCCTATTGCTTCGCGTCTGGCCTGATCGAGTTCGGCCGGCGCGTGCCCGACGGCGCCCTCGTGATCGCGCGCGGGCCCGAAACTGAACTGCGCGACTATATCGCCGGCGTCGCGCGCCACGGCTATCGCACGCGCCTCCAGGGCGGCCGGCCAATCAAGATCGAGGGCAGCGACACGCTGCTCGTTCCGGGCCTGCCCGAAGCGCCGAACCAGCTGGTCGCCAAGGCGCGCCTCGAGCATTGGCTCAAGCTGATCGACATCCGGGCGCCGAAGAACGTGCGGGTGCTGCCGCGATGACGGCCCGCATCATCCCTTTTCCGAAGCTCTATCCGGCCCACACGTCGCGCAACCAGGCCGGCCTGGTTCTCATCTTGCCGGTGATCAGGATCGAGCGCGAGAATGGCCCCGACGACAGCCGTCGGCGGCGCCGGCGCGAGCCCGATTTTGTCGCCACCGACTTTCCACTGATCGACGGACCGCTGACGCGAGGCCCCAATGGTTGAGATCTCGCGCGTCACCGCCAAGGAGGCGGCAAAGTCGATCCGCCCTGGCACGGTCAAAACGGTCGAGCTGCTGTTCCAGACCTCGGGCGGCCACGTTGCGCTCGTCCGCGTGTCGAAATCGCAGGTGATAACCATGCTTCGTCGCCTGCCGGACGGTGCTTCCGTCTCGATCGAGATCCTGAAGGGCTTTCAGAAAGCGACGATCGCCGGCGCGATCGGCCCGTTGCGCGGCGGCGATCTTTCGCGCGCGGCCGCGCTTGCGAGGCGCATGTCATGACGACTTTTGCGGGGATAGCTCAAGACAGAGCGGCGGCGCTACCCACGCCGCAGGTTGGAGGTATCGAATCCTTCCCCCGCTCCACCGCTTGTGATCGCGACGCTTGCGAGCTCGGCCACGGGGACACGGCCGATGGCCTGCCTGGCGCATCACGCCCGCCGAGATCCTGGCGCGCACCTTCGAGGGCTTTCGCGACGTCCTGTCCTGTCTCGTCGGCTATCGCGCCGGCGAGCTTGATCGGCTGAATGGGAGGAGCGCATGTTCTGCGAAGCCGTTGACATGAACTTGGACGTAACCGCCCGCCCGCGCACCGCGGGCCTCGCCTGCAAGTTCTGCGGCTGCACCGATGATAACGCGTGTCCCGGTCCATGCCGCTGGGTGTCGATCGACCCGCCGATTTGCTCGGCCTGTGCAGGAAAGGAAGCTGCGAGCCAACTCGTTCTCCCCGCGACCGCCGGCCTCTTCACCGCGCAAAATTGTCCGGGATCCGCAACGCCAGCTCTGCATTGCCCGATCTTCATCGACCATTGCTCAGGCTATTGCGCGCGCTGCCAAGAAGGATTCGAGCTGTGATGCAGCCGGGTCGCGAGATCACCGAGGTCGGGCGCCTGGTCGAGGCGATTTTCAACTGCCGCGTCGTTGCCGCGGGCATCGAAATGCGCCTCTGCCGGTGCCCGCCTGATAACGCCGAGCAGCTCGCGCGCGTCCGGCGGAAGATGCTCGAGGTCGCCGACAAGCTCGAGGGGCGATGAGCAACGTGAGCGAGCCCGAAAACAGGCGCGACGAATCGGTGGGCCTCTACGTCAGTTGGGAGGAGCTGCATCGCCGCGTGGCGCCGGCGCTCGGCCGCGATGCTTTTCGGGCACTGGTCAAAGACAAAGTCGCAAAGGCGGGTTTTCCACCGTTCAGCGACAGCTGGAAGGGGTTTTACTGGCCAAAAGTGAGGGCCTGGCTGGACTCTCAGAACGAGGTTGGAGCAGATGAAAGGGTCACCATCAGCGCCCTCGAAGTCGAAGACGGCGCCGACGAAGGCTTCAGGCATGCCCCGCCGCGGAGAAAGGCCCGGGTTCAAGATCGGCCGCAACAACCTGGGATACTGGCTGGCCAGCCAGGTCACCAGAGACCCCATGGGGTTTCCCGACACCTGCATTCCGTTGCCACCGGGCGCGAGTGACGAGGAGATCGGGGAGCTATGCCGAGGCTACACAGCGCAGCTGCGCCAGCACATCGAAGCCGAAAAGAAGAAGCTCGAGACCGGCGATCCGTCGCTGACGAAGACGCGCTACGACGGGACGATCAAGGCGGCCTGTCAGATCTACCAGGAGCATCCCAACTCCGCGTTCAACTACAACATCAGCGACACCACGCGGCGCGGCTACCTCTCCGACCTCAAGGTGATCATCGAGAGCGTCGGCCATCGGCGCATAAAGGGCTGCACGACGCTAGACGTCGAGGCCTGGTACCGGGAATGGCGCAAGGGTGCCGAGTACGTCGACGACGACGGCACGACCTGGTTCGGACCGGAGCGCATCGCAAGGGCCCACAACGCGGTTGCCATGGTGCGGACAGTGCTGCGTTTCATGGCGCGACTGCGCTATGCCGACTGCAAACTGCTCGCCGAGGAGCTGACGAACGTCAAGTTCGAGCGCGAGGGCGCGCGCGAGCAGGAGCTCACCTATCAGCATGTCCGCGATTTCATCAGAGCGGCGGGCGAAATGGTGGACAAGGGTTTGATCGCGCGCGATCGCGCGCTCTACCTCTCGATTGCGACGGCCGCCCAGTTCGAGCTGATGCTGCGCCAGGGCGACATCATCGGCAAATGGCAGAAGCGCAAGGAAGGCGCCAAGTTTCCCGGCGGCATCGAGCTGCTGCATGTCGGCAAGGATACCTGGGCGGGCTTCTTCACCTGGGAGAAGATCCCAGGCTGGCGCTGGCGCACGCGCACCTCGAAGTCGAAATATCGGGCCGCGGTCGAGTACGATCTGCAGATCTACGACCTGCTTTTCCCGCTGCTCGACCAGGTGCCGATGGAGGAGCGCACCGGCGCCATCATCAAGGGCGAGCTCGGCCTGCCAATTCGCTACCGCACGTTCGTGAAGGCATTTCGCAAGATCGCTCAGGTGGCCAAGATCCCGGACGAGGTCTGGAGCATGGACGCGCGAGCCGGCGGCGCCGGCGAGGCGGACGAGGCTGGCGTCGACACGACGCTGATCTCGGCCGGCCTTACCCACACCAACGTCACGACGACCGGCCGCTACTTGCGCCGGCGAGCAAAGAAGATCGTCACCATCGCCGAGGCGCGCAAACAGGCGCGCGCCGCCGGCGACAGCGGAGGCAGCGATGACGTCGCGTAAGCGTATTCCGGGCTGTCAGCGGCTACCGAAGCCGGGGGGCTGCTTCACCTGGTATTGGTCGGCGTCGCAGATTTCTCGACTGTCCAGCGGCTTTTACCCACGCAGCGTCCGCCTCTGGCACGGCCTCGGCGAGCCGGATGCGGCGGAGCTGGAGCAGATCGAGGCGCGCGCCCGGCAGCTGACGCTTGACCTCGAGGACTGGTTGGCCCAGCCGGAGCGAAAGGTCCGCTCGGCCCGAGGCTATGTGTATGTGATCAAGGCGGGCGAGAACGTAAAGATCGGTTTCTCGAAGGATGTCGACCAGCGGCAGAAGCAGCTGCAGACGTTCTTCCCCTTCCCGCTCGAGCTGCTGCTTTCAATGCCAGGCTCGGCGCTCACCGAGCGGCAACTGCATCGTCGCTTCAAGTGTTCACGCGTCACCGGCGAGTGGTTTCGCCTAACCCCGGAAATCTCTACGTTCGTTCAGCAGAACAACGTCAGAACCGCATGTCAGAATCGCGGTCCGGAATGTCAGAATCGCAGGGAAAAAGTTTAGGAGATTCAACGTCGGGACTGGTCGGGGCAGCTGGATTCGAACCAACGACCTGCAGTACCCAAAACTGCCGCGCTACCAGGCTGCGCTATACCCCGAATGTCCGGCGAGCCCCGTCGATACACGCTTCCTGGAGGCCCATCAAGCTTTCCAAGCCGCCGGCAAGCATCCAATCCGCCGGCAAGCATCCAAGCCGCCGGCAGGCATTCAAAAGCCGCCGGCGCTGCCCCGAAAATCCATCCGCCCGGCGGCAACAGCCCTGCCCGATCTATTTGCTGCCGAACAGGGGGTGCCCGACGCGGTCGCCGGGGCGGATGCCGTATTTCTGGGCTGTTCCCGCCACGACCTCGAGGACGGCCCGGGCGGGCCCCTTGGATGAGATGATCTTGGTTGAGAGCGGCTCGGTGTTTTCGGCGATGCGCAGGATGCGGCCATCGGCGCGAATGAAGATCATGTCGAGCGAGACATAGGTGTTCTTCATCCACATCGACACTTCCTGCTCGGGATTGAAGTCGAACAGCATGCCTTTGCCGTCGGCCAATTCCTTGCGGTACATCAGCCCGGTCTGCTTCTCCTCCTCCGTGGTCGCCATCTCCACCGAGAACACCTGCACGCCGTTCTTGGTGACGATCTCGAGCGGCTGAAAACTGGCGGCGCGAACGGGGGCGACGGCGAAGCCGACAATGACGAGAGCGGCGGCAAGAAAGCCCCGGGCAACGGACCGGGCGGCCTTTCGATCAATGCTCATGGCAGAAAACTCGGCAGAAAACTCGGCAGGAAACGCGGCAGGAAACGCGGTGACGATCATGATGGCCCGACGGTTGCGGGACTGCGACATCCTTACGCGGCCACCGCCCCAAAAGCCAGAAGCGCGCAAGGCCCATGCGCGCTTCTGCTAACGAATACGAAAATTTGAAGCCCGCTAGTGCGACTGGAGGCCTGGCGAGCCGGTTTCGGGGTGGATCTCGGCGGCCATCATGCCCTTGGAGCCAGGCCCGAAGCGGACCAGCACATACTGGCCCGGGCGCAGCTCGGTCATGCCGAAGCGGCGCAGCGTCTCCATGTGCACGAAAATGTCGGGAGTGCCCTCGCCGCAGGTCAGGAAGCCGAAGCCGCGCAGCCGGTTGAACCATTTGACCTGGGCCCGCTCGAGGCCGCTGGTCGCGGTGACCGTGACGTGGGTGCGCGGCGGCAGCATCTGTGCGGGATGGATCGCGGTCGACTCGTCCATCGAGACGACGCGGAAAGCTTGGTAGCCCTTGGCGCGCTGGACGCACTCGACGACGATGCGGGCGCCCTCGTAAGCGGTCTGGAAGCCGTCGCGTCTAAGCACGGTAACGTGCAGGAGGACGTCGGGCCAGCCATTGTCGGGGACGATGAAGCCGTAGCCCTTTGAGGCGTCAAACCATTTGATGACGCCATGGACCTCGACGAGGTTGGCGCTGCCCTCACCTAGCCCGGTGAAGGGACTGAGCGCGTTGTCGCGACCGGCGCCGTGCTCGCCCGACGCGGGAACTCCCAGCTTCTTGGACTCAAATCCGTCCGACGACCCCATAACCCCGGACCCCGCAACTGCCATGCAACCCGCCACATTGGCGGTGCTCGAATCACGCGTCTTAAGAGAATCTTCTCATTCGACGCGACGCGAATCTTTCGACTCAAAAGATAACACTCCCGGTTGAGACGCATAGATAAAAAAGTGATTCGCCTGAACCTATGAACAGCTTGCACGGCCGCGAATCAAACTAACGCCTCAATTGCCGACAAAGGGCCCGAGCGTCTCGCCGATGTCGTGGCGGATGACGAGGTCGGCGATGTCGTCCTGCTCGGTCGGCTCGCGATTGATGATCACCAAACGTGCACCCGAATTCTTCGCCATCATCGGAAAGCCGGCCGCCGGCCACACCACGAGCGAGGAACCGATGGCGATGAAGAGGTCGCAAGACTGCGACAGCTCGGTCGCGCGCTGCATTTCATCCTCGGGCATCGCCTGACCAAATGAGATCGTTGCGGTTTTCACCGGCTCGTCGCATGCGGTGCAGTCAGGGGCCGCGCCGTCCTGGTCGAAGCGGCGTTTCACCCAGTCGAGCTGATAGACCTGCCCGCATCCGATGCAGCGCGCGTAAGTGGTATTGCCATGAAGTTCAATCACGCAATCGGGAGCGAAGCCGGAGGCCTGGTGCAGGTTGTCGATGTTCTGGGTGATCACCGCCGGAACCTTCCCGGCGCGATGCAGTGCCGCCAGCGCACGATGACCGCGGCCGGGCTTTGCCGCGGCGAACACCTCATCCATCGCGAAACGGCGGCGCCAGGATTCATCGCGCGCCGACTGGCTCGCGACGAACTCTTCGAACTGGATCGGGCGGTGGCGGGTCCAAATGCCGCCCGGTGAGCGGAAGTCCGGGATGCCGCACTCGGTCGAGATGCCGGCACCGGTAAACGGCATGATGATCCTGGCACGCGCGATCATGTCGCCGAGTTGCTCGACGCCGCTCTGAAGGTCCTTTGCAATCATGTGCCACCTCCCGATTCAAAGTCGCGTCTGCTGCACCATTTGCAGGCGGCAAGATTGTTGACGCTGTTATCCCCCGCCGCGCAAGTCATGCACTGTCATCAGGCGGCAATCTTTTCCGATCCTCGCTTATCACAATCCTGCAATGCCTCCTCCCCATTGACGCCCCAATCAGAAGCGCCAATGCATGTGTTGACGCGACTCAACGTGATTGCGGCGGCAGTACTTGAGTTCAGACGCGCACAAATGTGGAGTGGGGATTTGACATGACCGAAGACGAACAACGCAAGATCCGCGAACGCGAAGAGATCGCCGCCCGTGTCGCCGCCTTCCGAGCCACGCAGGAGAAATTCAAGCGCGAGCGCGAAGAGTATTTCGTCTCGACGCTGGAGAACGCCCGCAAGGTGGAACGGCCCTCTCTTTGGCCGTGAGCGCATCGCACGGTGCCCGCCGAACGAAAAAAGCCCGGAGCATCGCTCCGGGCTTTTTCGATTCCTTGGGCCATTACCAGTGACGGTAGTAATAGCGGTGGTGCCGGTAGTACGGTCCGCCATAATAGGCATACGGGCCCGGGCCGTAGTCTTCATAATAGACCGGGCCGCCATAATAGCCGTATCTCGGTCCGTAATAGCCGTACGGATGGGACGCTGCGACGGCGCCCGCGGTGATCGCGCCGGCGGCGAGACCGAACGCAAGGCCCGGGCCGTAGTCGTGCGCCTGTGCGGGGGCCGCAACCGCGGTCACGCCGACGGCGGCGACGGTGGCAAGGACTGCGAGTGTCTTTTTCATGATCTCCTCCTTCGCATCTGGTCGGACAACGCAGCCCCGACGCATTGGTTCGCTGCGGATGGAACCGCAACGGGCAGAAAATAATCTCGCGGCGGACGGAACGTTTTGAACTGCGATGGATTGAGGCCATACATGCGAAGGCCTCCGCCATCCGGTTGGGGCAAGAGCATGAAGACCCCGTCAGCATCTCCGCGGTGCTGGCGGGGTTTTTAGTTTCGCGGACAAAATGGCAGCAGACATCAATGGCTGCCAACGGGGCGGGAGGCCGAGGAGACAAGATTGCCGATATCCGCTTTGCTCGCCCGCATCCGCAGGCTCGTTCCCGCAAACGACACGCAGCATTACGACGAGATCGTCCGGAACTTCGGCACCGGCGCGCTTCGTCCGCCGCCGACGCCAATGAGCGACGGCGAGCTCGCCCGCGCCATCGCCGAGTTCCTCAAATCATCGCCGTCCCCGGAGGCGGTTGCGACGCTCGGTCGGCGGCTCGATCCCACCTCGCCGCTTTGAGCGGCGTTTCTTCGCGAGGGAACAGGCGCCTCGCGCGCGGGTTGAAATCGTCTTCCCGCAAGAGGAGGCTCATCATGCCCGTCTGGCTCGAAGTCTTGCTCAACCTGTCCGGCTATGCCGGCTTCGTGGCGCTCGCAACAAGCGGCGCTGGGTGCTCGCACGACTCCGCCGAGGACGAGACCGGCCGCAGCAAACGCTAATTAGCCTGCCGCCCGTGACCCGCCGTGCACCAGCCGGTCGGCCTTTCAAAGGATTCGATAGACTCGTTTGGCACGGGCCGCGGCGCCGATGCCTCCTCACACACGACCCGTTCTGCATCCGACTCCATTTCGTTCTCGAACAACGAATCGGAGGCGACTCATTCGGTGGCAAGCATTTCCTAACGAGCGATGAAGCGACGCGCCGTCACCGGGGATCGTCATCGCCTCGAGCGGATGCCTTCAAGCCGCCGCGCGCCGGGCGCTCGGCTTCTCCGCAAAGCATTCCAGGATCTGGATACGGATTTCCTCTGCGGCCGGGCCCTCGACCTTCCTGAGCTGGTTCCAGAGCCGGATCACTTCGCGCTGCTTCTCAACGGTCATGAATCATCTCCTCGAGCAGATGACTCACTAGAACAAAATGAGAACATAAAGTCCAGCCCGCACGCCAATTTCCTTTGCGTATCGCATTGAACCTTTTCGGCGCGCTTAAGACCTATGGAAGCTGGGGATTTCAGCGCCCAGTCAGATTGGCAGCGCCGCGATGGACGAACATATTCCGTCACCGCGGCGCTGTTGCCTTTTTGATTTTCAACCTTAAGTTAGAGAGCGGCTGGCGGCCAGGCGCTGAAATCCCAACGCCGTCAGCGAGAGAGCCCCGTGCGCAAGCGCGGGGTTTTTTCGTCGTGCAGGAATGGCCTTGGAGAATTCCACGCAGAACTTGACGACATCAGTCTGAGAGCATGATCCGGGAACGTGGGAAGCGGTTTTCCGAAAAGATCATGTAAAAAAGAGCTAAAGCGCGATGGTGATTCAACCCGATCTCATCGCGCTTTAGACGCGCGACAGCCGGATCAGACGGCGTCCTTCGCCACCTTCAGCGGCGAGGCCTTGACCGACTTGCTCGCCGGCTTGGCAGCAAACTGCATCGGCTCCTTGGTGAAGGGATTGATGCCCATGCGGGCCTCGGTCGCCGGCTTGTTGACGACCGACATCTTCACGAAACCGGGAATAACGAACTCGCCGGACTCGTTGAGCTCCTTGTAGCCGACCGTCGCCATGTACTCGATGACCGACTTTACGTCGTTCTTCGCAAGCTGCGTGCCCTCGGCAATCGCATCGATCAATTGAGTCTTGGTCATCTTCGCCATGTCTGGAATTCCTCTGAATGGGGTGCGCGCGAGCTGCGCTGTAGCTTTGTCCCGGAAACGGTAAAACCATGCGCGCCGCGTCTGTTCGTGCCTGAAGGCCACGAAGCAGCCGGGCTTAGAGCCCATCAGGGGCGAAAACGCAAGCAGCAGTTCGGCTCGGGTTCCGTCCTGTTTCCGTCTGGCCGTGGCGATTACGTCGCCTCGGCAACGGTGCTGAGGACGGCGTACGTCCGATGCTTTGGCGCGCTTGAACCCGCGTGAGGGAGGTCCGCGCGTTGACCGTCACGGGAGTTTTCCACACCAGGCGTCCCCTCAACGGGAAACTTTCATCTCGATGCATGTTGTTCAGACTCTGGTAACCTAACGCATCCACTCTTTCATGCAGTCTTGTTGCGTTGGAGTACCCGAAAAGTGCTGAATTTTGACGAGCTGCGTGAACTCGCGGCCGATGTCCGCGTATTTGTCGATGTCGCCGAAGACAAGGCCGAAGCGCTGAGGTCGGTCATCAGGGCCTACGACGTGGTGCTGGCGATCTTCCCGTCCGGAGACGGCATGGGCCTCCACGTCATCAAGGGCAAGGATATCCTGGACAAGATCGCAAAGTCGTGCACGCACGCGATCTACAGCCACACGGCGATCGCGGTGCCTGACCTTGAGCATGCCGAAGCACTGAAATATTTGACGACGCCGCCAGAGCAACGGATCGCGGCGTAGAGCATGATCCGAAAAAGTGTGAAGCGGTTTTTCCGCGCGACATCAGCGGAACGCGTTTGCGTGGAGATCATGCTCAAATAAGGCGGCAAGCGCCGAGACAACGAGCGATCGTCCTCGGGACGATCGCCTTTCAGTGCCCCCATATCGCGATGGCAAAGCCGATCGCGAGAATGCCGATGCCGATGATGATGCTCCCGGCTTCTGCCACGTCGTCCGCGCCGAACAATTTGGCGATGGCGGCTCCAACCAGGTTAAGGACCATCTCGAAGACGAAGCCGAACAAGGCGTCAAGCATGGCAGCTCATCCAGCCTTGCCAGACTTGATGCCGTGCACCGCGTCGCCGATCGAGCCGCCCACGACCAGCGCAGCGAACACCGGCCAGCCTGCAGACACGACCAGGATCGTCGCCAAATGCGCGTCCTCGCCAGGCCGCCGATAGGCATCGTAGCCGGCGAAGAACACCACCGCGATCAGGCAGCTGACGACGTATCGTTTGAACCATGTCACGGCGAAATGCCCTCGTTTCCAGGCATTCGTCGCCTCAAGCGCCATCCCGGTTCATGCTTGCTTCGTTTGCGGGAGAGGCCGACACGATGCCGCAATCGCGCGGCCGCCGGGATGAATTCGATGCTGCAGGGGCTAAGGTTCGCCTATCCGGCCTGGCCAGGATCCATCCCCTGTGTCCTTGGTCGCAAAATGGCATCCAGCCGCAACCAGGCCCAGCGCAATGTTCGCGCCAAGCAGGATTTGCAGGAGGAGGCTCATGTCCTCGCTCACATACCTGACGTCGTGGCGGAGGACATAGCGCACAGGATGTGCACCGTCAGGCTCATGAGGCGAGATGGCCACAAGCGCAAGCAACGCGACCGTCCCGCAAAGCGCGACCCCCCACGCAATTCGTCCAAGCCTTCGTATCCAGCGCTTCATGCCGCCATCGTCATGGCTGTCCCCGCTTCGCTTTGCCTGACGTCGTCACCGCAATTGCAAGCCCTTCAGCATGTGACTTGGTCGCCCCGGCCCGCAAGGGGTTCATGAGGCGCCGTTCAAGGTCGCCTCGACCTGGATCAGTGCGACGCAGCGCAACAATCCCGTGCAAATCTCACCATGATTTTAAGCCTCCGCCCCCGCCGCCTTGTTCACCGAAGAGCAAGCTTCTTGCCGTAGCCTGCACCACCGCTTGGAGATCATCACCGGGGGTGCTCGATGAGCGAGGGAGAGTTACGCAAGGACAGGCGCGTCGCGTTCGAACGGCCGCTCGATGCGCGCGTCATGGCGATCGACGGCACATGGCAGCGCGCCTGCAAGATCCACGACGTCTCCGAAATGGGGGCGAAGCTGGTGATCGACGGCGCAGTGACGGATATCGGCCAGAGGGAATTCTTCCTGGTGCTGTCCCCCATTGGCCTCGCCTACCGACACTGCGAGCTTGCCTGGATCAATGGCGAATTCGTCGGCGTTCAATTCATCAATCGCGGCAGGGCAGCGAAGCGAGCGCGTCGCGGCGAAACCCTGGTGAAGTGACGGGGAACTCGCAAACTGTAGTCGGCGTGCTTTGTAGAGTGGGTTAGCTCAGCGGATGCGCGAAGCGCAGTCCGTTGAGCGTAACCCACCAACTTCGGTCGGCATTTGCGAAAAGCAAGGTGGGTTACGCCGAGCGAACCGCGTTTTGCGCGGTCGCAGGGCTAACCCACCCAGCGACAGCGGTGGTTCACAGAGATCAGCTGCCCGGCGGCTTGTAAGACGCGCGCAGCTTGGCTGCATTCTGCCGCACCTGCTTGATCTCGTCCTGGGTGAACAGGCGCGTCAGCTTCACGTTCTGCAGCGCACCTGTGGCAACGGTCAGCCCCGAAATCGCCGGTGCAACGCTCGGATCAGGCACGTCGAAGATCACGAGAACGCCGGGCCCGTCGGCAGCAACGCTGTACATCGAGACCAGCTTTCCACCGCCGGCTTCGATCACCTTTGCTGCCGCTTCCTGGCGATTGGTCGTGGGGTTTTCCAGGATGGCATTGAGAGAACGCGGGGTGTATTGCCCTGTGATACAGAAATGCATGGCTGAATTCCTTCTGAACTCATGAAAATCTGGCCGTGACGAGTTGGTCGTCACGAGCGTCGCTTGCGTCAATGATGGAGTACTTGCCCGCCGTGGGCACAAAGGCCGCCGGTTACCGACGAGATTTCGGCACACCTCGTTGGCGGCTCGTCCTGACGATACATCAGCCGGAGCAGGTGTGAAAGACGCCTTTCGCGTGCAGCCGCTGCAAGCGCGTCGGATGAGTTGCGCTCTTGCAAGTGTGCTGTCATCGCATTTTCGAAGGTGGTGCAGAAGCTGGGGTATCCGATGGGATCATGGCGGGAGCGGCGTTGCTCGCTCGCATCACGCGGTGAAGCATGAACGCTGCCAGCAGCCACTTCAATTCGTCGTGGTCTTGCCGCCGCGCATGGACACGAGCTTGTCCTCACGAAATCCGAGAATGAGCCATGCGGTCTCATCGAAACCGTGTGGGCGCTTTCCCGCGTGAGAATACACCATCTGGCCAGCTTCCGACTTCGACGGTTGTCCCAGCGCCGTGATGACCTGCTGACGCGACATACCTAAACGCAGCTTGCCGTCGAAGACGACGGGCGAGAACTTGTCCGGGAAGATGGCGCAATCGGTCGAGGCGCGGGCGTCTTTCTCGGCGGGCTCCTCGACGATCTCCGTGACGCGATGGTCCGCGCCGCCCATCTCTCCGCTGGACACCACCCATATCAGATGCTGCGCGCGCCGATAACACAGCCAGTAGCTGCTACCTGCAGCGTCGCCCTGCTGTTGCATCGTCCCCTCGCCCACGGCTTCGCTGATAGCACCGAGCGGCGTCTCCTCGAAGCGGCCGGCGAATGCGCCCAGCGAAAAGCGGGTCGCCAATCTCTTCACGACCGTCGGCGGCACGCGCTCGAGCGCATGCTCGTCGAGTGGCGGCGGCGGTGTCTGCGCGAAGCAGTCGTCCGCGGAGATCGCGAAAAGCAGAAGCAGCAGGAAGAGCGTCTTTGTCCGAACCATGCAGCTTAGTCGCGCTCGCTCGACAAGGGTTCAGTCGGCTTCCACCGTTCACTGCGAAGCCTTGATGTAGCCTTTGGCCTTCATCCATGTGGCCGCAAGGTTCGGGCAGTCGGAGACTGGAGTTATGGCGACAGGCGCGGAACCGTAACACATCTATAGGCCTGTCACCTGTCCTTTGACTTAGGTCAACATAGCGCCCGCCCGCACAGCTCCTTCTACTCGGGGGCACAGGATACAAAGCTCAGGAGTGTGCCATGGGCAGCAAAGCAAGCTTTGCGGCGATCGCGCTGCTGGCGACGACTTCATCTCTCACCCTCGCAGCCGAGGCGCCATCGACGGTGGGAGTAGCGCAGCCGAGCACCGCCGACCTGAAAAGCCTGACGGACATGCGTGTCGGCATCGTCAAGGCGGCGTTGCAATTGACGTCCGAGCAGGAAAAACTCTGGCCAGCCGTTGAGGAAGCCATCCGCAACAGAGCGAAGAACCGGCAGGCTCGCCTGGAGCGCATCGCCGAACTGCATGACGACGCGACGGATCCCCTCCACCAAACCAACCCGGTCGAGCTCATGCAACGCAGGGCGGACCGGCTGATTCAGCGCGGAGCCGATCTCAAGAAGCTCGCCGATGCCTGGGAGCCGCTCTACAGAACATTGAGTGATGATCAGAAGAGGAGAATGTCTTTTGCTTCCTATGTCGTCGTGCGGGGCATGCACGATGTGATCGAGCACAGCGTGGAAGCTCAGGACGACGACGATTAGAGCCAACAACGTGGAGGTAGATCATGCTTCGATACATCCTCACTGCTTTGGCAGCACTCATTCTGGTGACCGCCAGTCTCATTCCCGATGACGCGCTCGCCCGGCGAGGTGGCGGCGGTGGCGGCTACCGTGGTGGTGGTGGCGGCATGCGCGCCGGGGGCTTTCATGGCGGCGGCATGCGCGCAGCTCACGTCCGCGGCGGTGCCGTTCATGCCGGGCGCATCCATGGTGGCCGCGGCTACCGCGTCGCCGGAGGTCCTCGGCCGTCGCATCCAATAGCGGGCCGTCCGGGCCGCCCCGGCTATCCCGGTCGTCCGATCGCAGGCCGTCCGGGCCGTCCAATCGCCGGCTACCCCGGATATGGTGGCGGCTACTATCGCCCGGGTTGGGGCTACGGTGCCGCCGCTGTGGGAGCAGCAGCCGCAGCAGGAGCTTACGGCTACTACAACAACTACAACAGCGGCTGCTACTACGACGCCAATGGCAACTACGTCTGTCCGGGCCAATATCCCTACGGCTATTGACGAGATCGATCGCGCGCGGGCGGCAGAGATCACCCTGCCCCCGCGACGTCGAAGGGCCGACCTTCAATAGGCGCGAAGCGATTTTCTCTTGTATCCGACTTCGCACATTCGTCATGCAGACGCAGCACGGGGGATGGGAATGTGGGTGCTGATGTACGTCTTCTCCTACTCTGTCAGCCCGGCCGCGACGAGCGACAAGGCGGAATGGAGGCTGCTTCCGACGGTGGTGTTTCAGGAATTCACGAGTGAAGAGCGGTGCAAGTCGGCCAAATCGGCACTTGAGGGGAGCTTGAAAGATGCCGGTACCAAGCTGCGAAGCGGTTTGGAGGACCTGAAGAGCATCGGAAAAGCCGATCCTGCCCAGATCATCATCGCTTACAACGTGGAGTGCCTTCCGAAATAAAGTCGCTCACGGCGCTGCCACGTAAGCTCAAAGGGTACAGGATGGGTTGAGCCCTTGCGAAACCCATCTCTTCTGGATCACCGCTCTCCGAGCGCCTTCAGCTGGTCCAGCTTCGTACCGTCAGAACTGCCGCTGCAAAGTCTTCAGGCGCTTCCCAGGGCAAATTGTGACCGCAGTCGACGACGCGATGTTCGTGTCTGCCGCTGAACATCGGCGCATGGTTGGCCGTTCCGCCCGGCTTGAGCGGGTCGCGGGTGCCGTCGAGTGTCACGCAGGGAACGCTGATCTTGGGCTTGTCCGCGAGCCGCGCTTCAAGCGGATCCAGGTCTTTCTCGCCCGCTTCCGTTCCCAAATGGAAGCGATAGCAATGGATGACAACATCGACAAAGTCGGGGTTGTCGAATGAGGCAGCCGTCCGCTCAAACGTCGCATCATCGAATTGCCAGCCCGGGGACCATTGCGTCCACAAAATCCGGCAGAGCTCGCGGCGATATTTCTCAAGACACTCGCGCCCGCGTTCGCGCTGGAACAGATGCTGATACCAGACAACTTGTTCAAGCGAGGGCTCGTAAGCGTGCCGGTGGCGCTCAATATCGGCGACGTCATAACCGGCGTAGGAGACCAGTCCCGTAACCCGCTCCGGCCACAACGCCGAAGCGACGCACGAGGCGAGGCCGCCCCAGTCGTACCCCGCCAGAATCGCGCGATCCAGTCCCAGACCGTCGAGCAGACCGATGATGTCGGCAGCGAGCGCCGCCTGCTGACCGCTCCGCATGCGGTCGGCCGACAGGAAGCGCGTCGGCCCGAATCCCCTGAGATAAGGAACAATGACACGGGCACCCGCCTCAGTGAGTTTCGGCACGACTTCGTCGTAGGCGTGAACGTCGTATGGAAACCCATGCAACAGCACCACGGGCCAACCACCGGCCGGGCCCTGCTCCAGATAGGCGATCTCGAGAGTATCGGTGCACACAGTCTTCAAGGTCCACTCCCCGTTGATCTGAAGCCAAAACATTCCATCAATAGATATCTGCAGGTTGCGTTCCGGGATTCGAGAGCGGAGCGCAACCCTGCGGATTGCAATCGGTCACGGGGGATGACGGTGATGCTGCTGGACTGGACTGCACCGCTGAAGTGAGACACGATCATTACAGTGTCGGTGCACCGTATCGGCCCGCATGAGTGACGTGCACCGCAATAAAATAGAAAACGGCAGGGAAGAAACGATGCAGCGAAAAAGAAATCTGGCGCTTGATAGTGCCATGGCTTGCCCGGCTCTCGTAGCAGCCATCATGGTCCTTGCCATCTCGCCGGCACGCGCCGACGATTCAGCCAACATCCCGCCCGCCCTCAAATGCGCTGACTTGTCCAACTGGACGATGCCGGGATCGACGGCAACCATCGCCAAGGCCGAAATGGTGCCGGAGGCGCCGCCGGGCACCGTGCAGCCGTCGCCGCCGGCGCCGGCCACAATATCGGTGGCGCTTCCGCAAAACTGCCGCGCCGATGGCGTGATCGATCAGCGCGTGGGCGTCGAGGGCAAACCTTACGCGATCGGCTTTGCCGTCGCCCTGCCCGATCGCTGGAACGGCGGGTTCTTGTTTCAGGGCGGCGGCGGTTTGAACGGCTCGATCCGGCCGCCGCTGGGTTACCAGGCGGCCGGCGAGGTGCCGGCGCTGGCGCGCGGCTTTGCCGTCGTCTCGACCGACAGCGGTCATCAGGGCGCGGTGTTCGATGCCTCGTTCCTGAAGGATCAGGAAGCCGCGCTCAACTTCGCCACGGCCTCCGTCGGCAAGGTGACGCTGGCCGCCAAGGCGATCGTCGCGCATTACTACGGCCAGCCCGCAAGACATTCCTATTTCACGGGGTGCTCGACCGGGGGCCGCGAAGGCATGCTGGCCTCGGCGCGCTATCCCGAACAATTCGACGGCATCGTCGCCGGCGCGCCTGCGATGCGCACCGGCAACTCCAATATCGGTCTCGCCTGGGCCAACGCTGCCTTCAGCCAGGTCGCGCCGAAAGATGCGTCCGGCAAGCCGGAGCCCGCAAAAACTTTTTCCGCTGATGAGCGCAAGCTGATCACGAACGCGATCCTCGATGCCTGCGACGCCAAGGACGGCGTTAGGGATGGCCTGATCTTCGACGGCAAGGCCTGTCAGTTCGATCCCGGGGTCCTCACCTGCAAAGGCGACATCAAGGAGTCCTGCCTGGCCCCGCCGCAGGTCGATGCCATCAGGAAGGCTTTTGCCGGACCGAAGAATTCACGCGGCACGCCTGTCTACCCGCCGTTCCCGTGGGACAGCGGCGTGGCCGCCGAAGGCGTTGCCATTCCCGGCATCCTGGCGACAGGCGCGCGCAGTCCGGTCGGACCGCCTGTCTGGGAGAGCATCGACGTCGATCAACTCGAAGACCGGGTCAATGCGAGCGGGATGGATCGCCTCGCCAACACCGCCTACTGGACCAACCTTTCGAGCTATTTCGGCCATGGCGGCAAGCTGCTGTTTTACCACGGTGTGAGCGATCCCTGGTTCTCGGCTGAAGACACCGTGAATTACTACGAGCGCATGGCGGCGGATTCCGGCGGCATGGAGATGGTGCGGGAGACATCGAGCCGGGCCTTCCTGGTGCCCGGCATGGGCCACTGCTCGAGCGGCGCAACGCTCGATCGCTTCGATCTCCTCAGCGCGGTCGTGAACTGGGTGGAAGACGGCAAGGCGCCCGATGCGGTGGTCGCGACGGGACCAGCCTTTCCCGGCCGCAGCCGGCCGCTGTGCGCCTATCCGCAACATGCGCATTACAAGGGCCAAGGCGATCCGGAGAGCGCGGCGAGTTTCGAGTGCAGGTAGGAGAGATGTGCGCGGTCAAATGCGAACCATAGAACGCGAAGCCTGGGATTAGAGTGACCTCAAGGCCGAGCATCGTTGCCAAGACGCCGCTTCGATCGAGACCTTGGCCGATGAATTTTCGAGGAGGGTTTGCTTGTTCGTTTCTTCGTCACTACGGCGAAACCCGAACCCTCCTCGATATGCACCCACAAATGTCTACCATAGGCGATAGTGGATGAGAGATGTCGTCAAGACCTGATGAACGAGAGCAGGTCGGGGTTGAGGACATCCGCATGCGTGGTGAGCATGCCATGGGGATAGCCGGGATAAGTTTTCAGCGACCCGTTCTTAAGCAGCTTGACCGCACGCGGCACTGAACTTGCGAACGGGACGACTTGATCAGCCTCGCCATGCATCACCAGCACCGGCACGGTGATCTTCTTGAGGTCTTCGGTATAATCTTCGAGCCAAGAGTCGACGGTTGCGTAATGAGCGAGGGCGCCGCCGGCCATGCCTTGGCGCCACCAGTTCGCAATGATCGCCTCCGAAGGCTTCGCCCCATCTCGGTTGTAACCGTAGAACGGATTCTCAGGGACGAAACGGTAGAACTCCGACCGGTTGCCCAGCACGCCTGCCCGGATCGTTTCGAACCACTCCGGCGGTTGACCGGACGGGTTGTCCTCGCTCCGGTACATGTTCGGCGTCAGTGAAGCGACTAGCGCCGCCTTCGCGACGCGCTCCTGGTGGCGAGCGACATAGCGAGCCACCTCGCCGCCACCTGTGGAATGGCCGATGTGGATCGCCTCGCGCAGGTTGAGGTGTTCAGCCAGGGCCGCGAGGTCGGCAACCCATTGGTCCATGTTGTTGCCGGTGCTGGGCTGGTCGGACCGGCCATGGCCGCGCCGATCGTGGGCGATCACCCGGTAGCCGTGGCGAAGGAAGAAGCTCATCTGGGCGTCCCAGTCGTCCGCCGTCAGCGGCCAGCCGTGGCTGAAAACGATCGGCTGCCCTGAGCCCCAATCCTTATAGAAGATGTTGACGCCGTCCGTCGTCGTGATCGTGGGCATTGTTCCGTTCCTTTCGATGAGCCGCGGACGAGAGTCATCGCTCGCTGGCGCGGCGCTCCAGCGATGATCCCGTGAAACCAAGATGACCAGTCGTCGATTAAGTGTCAGCAGAGAGGACAAAAACAAAGCGCTCGAAGCCGGCGAAGGGCACACGGCTCCGTTCGACCTTGGCACGCATGACGCCCCTTCGAACGCGTCCATCAGCGCGACGGCAAGCTTCCCTGGATCCTTTCCGGCCGATAATTCCCCTTTCTCCAGCGCTTCCTCAGAAAGCTGCCCCACTTCCACAGCTTGTTGCGCTCTGGTTCTGGCAACTCATAGAAGCGATACCATTCAATATAAGGTATCCGCCCAGGTATCGCGCGATAAGAATGAGTACGACTTACACGTTCGCAGGATTTTCTGAAGGCAATACGTATTGGACCTATGAAATAGGCCGCCAACTGAGGCGGCCTTAATTGTTCCAGTTGTGTTGTCCGCACGACGACATGCTCGGCGGAAGCCGTCGAGTGCACTGTCACCGTTAATGGCCGATTGACGGTGAAGAAGCCTCCACACGAAACGAAGCCGAGGAGGTCCGCGGTCATGGCGCGACACTACCACGCAACAAGAGCGATGGGTTTCGCAAGGGCTCAACTCATCCTACGGGCTGTATTTACTTTACCCTTGCCGCGGCGTTCGAATGGTGCCCCGGCGTCACGTTTGCAGCGATTTCGAATGGTGCTCGGCGGAAAAGCAATTTAGGGCACTGTCACTGCAATTCTTCGATTCAATCGCGCTTCGACGGCGTGCTGCATTCTGTGTCTGATTGTGCATTCATGAATTTGGACATCGGTTACGTTTTCCGCTTCGCACATTCTACGGAGGGAAGCAGTGTCCAAATCTTCCCTTTGCGATACGTCGGAGGCGACCAAACCATGGATTAGCAGGACGAACAGACCGGCACCGAATAGGGTGAAAATCGGAAAATTGCTCATCTCCTCACCTCTTAGGCGTCTCCCATTGGTCCTATAACGCAAACGTCTTTGCCGAGTTTTCCCGGTCTTCAAAATATCGTCAGCGTCGAATAGCGGTGGCACTGCAATCAAGCTTGGCTGGCTTCAGCAACCGCGCGTCTTTTGCTCCAGCACTCGCTATGGCGTTGCAGCAGAAGAAGTCTCTATCCAACTAAACAGTTTGACCGCAATTTTCCCGACAGGCCCAACCCTACCTCAGGTTCCCCCGCCCCCTGCCCCTCCTCCCCGTTTCCTGCTATCTCTCCCCCCGCCGTTTCCGGCCCAAAGCAAAACCCTCCGATACCCAAAGGGAGCAACAACCATGCGTTATCTCCACACCATGCTGCGCGTGCGCAATCTCGATATCGCGCTGAAGTTTTACCAGGATGCGCTGGGGCTGAAGGAGGTGCGGCGGATCGACAACGAGAAGGGGCGGTTCACGCTGGTGTTCCTGTGCGCGTCTGACGATCTCGAGGCGCTGAAAAAGCAGCCGCCGACGCGCGGCGCGCCGCTGGTCGAGCTCACTTACAACTGGGATGAGGAGAAGTATGGCGAGGACCGCTTTTTCGGCCATCTCGCCTATGAGGTCGACGACATCTACGCCACCTGCGAGAAGCTGCAGAAGGCCGGCGTCACCATCAACCGGCCGCCGCGCGACGGCAACATGGCCTTCGTTCGCTCGCCCGATCTGCACTCGATCGAGCTGCTGCAGAAGGGCGAGCCGAAGGCGCCCGCCGAGCCATGGGTTTCAATGCCGAACACCGGCCATTGGTAGGCGGCTATCAGCAGGAACAAGCGACCGTGGCCGGCGTTGGCCCTCCGACAACGCTGATGGAGGAGAACGCGATGGGACGCGGAATTTTGCTGTGGCTGCTGGGTGTGCCGATCCCGGTGATCATTCTGTTGTGGCTGTTCTTCGGCCATTGATTCCAGCGCAAACGCGTTGAGCGTTTGTCGCTCCAGCGCAAACGCGTTGAGCGTTTGTCGCATCCGGCACCCCGCAGTGAAAGCTCCGCTCGCCTGAGCGGAGCTTTTTGCATGAGGGGCGCGCGCAATCGGCGTCGCTGCCTACGGCGAATTCGGCTATCACCCGCGACAAATAAACTTGCGGGAGACGCTTGATGCCGGACACACAGCTGACGATCTGGGGCCGCGCCAATTCGGTCAACGTGCAGAAGGTGCTGTGGTGCCTGACGGAGCTCGCGTTGCCCTATCAGCGCATCGATGCCGGCATGGCTTACGGCAAGACCCGCGAGCCCGAATATCTCGCCATGAATCCCAATGCGCGCGTGCCGACGCTGGTCGAGGGCGATTTCTCGCTGTGGGAGTCCAACTCGATCATGCGCTATCTCTGCATGGCGCATGGGCGCAGCACGCCCATCTATCCGGAGGCGCCAAAGCTGCGCGCCGGCGTCGACCGCTGGCTCGACTGGACGCTGTCGACGGTGCAGCCGGTCGACCGCCCGGTGTTCTGGGGCATCGTGCGCACGCCGCCCGCCGAGCGCGACATGATCCAGGTGCAGAAGGATGCCGATGCCGCGGCCGAGGTCTGGGCGATCGCGGATCAGCTCCTGGCGAGCCGCCCCTACATGGAGGGCGACGCCTTCACGCTCGCCGATATCGCCGTGGGCGCCTATGCGCGGCGCTGGTTGGGGGTCGAGGGCATCACCCGGCCGGCGCAGCCGAACCTGACGCGGTGGCTCGCCGGTCTCGCCAAGCGGCCCGGATTTGCCGAGCATGTGGCCCCGCCGATGTCGTGAGCGGCTGGCGGGATTTAAGTTGCGGAGAGCGCGCGCTGAATTGCCATGGGCGCGCAAAAGGCTCCGTGCCCGGCGTCTACCGTGCATGGGGTTGTTTTCGCGTTTTGGTTTGAAGGGGCCTAATGCCAGCCGCGCTCGACCGTCACGACGATGGCGATCAGCGCCAGCGTCACCACCACTGTGGCAATCCTTGCGGTCCAGGACAGCCCGCGGCCGACCCACCACAGCAGCGCGCAATACATCAGCAGGGGCACCAGAAGATCGAGCCGCACCAGATCCGCTGGCATCGGGCTTTAGTGCCTGACCGTGGTGTCGAGGCGGACCGCCCCGCCGATCTTCACGCAGGTCCCCTCGACCATGGTGAAGCCCTGGCCATAGGCGGCGCAGGCATTGGCTTTCGCCGTCCCGCTTGTGCCCTTGAGCGGCAGGGTCTTCGTCGATGGCTCGGTGGGCGGCAGGCGCAGGGTCTCGGCGCCGGCGGCTTGGGTCATCGCGAAGGCGGCGAGGATGAGGAGAGCACGCATGCGGCCCTTCTAGCGTGGCGCGGCACGCGGCGCCATCCGGGGGCGGCTAGAGGAACCTGACGCCCGCCGACTTGCCGCGGCGCCAGACCACCTGGCAGCTTCGCCCGGTCCGCGCGTCCCGCGCAAAGGCCATCCGGATCACGCCCGGAAGCTGACTGGCATCCTCGTCCAGCGTGATCCTGGCGCCCGAGGGCGAGATATCCCGGACCAGGCAATGCCGCGCCGCGAATCCGCCGTCCAGCGTGATCCAGGCGTGCTGCGACAGCAGCTTGCGGGCTGCGCGCTTCTTGGGCTGAGGCATCGGCGAAAAATCTCCCGCGCCAGCGCTAGCGCAAGGAACCCTAAGAAACCGTTGAAATCGCGGCCCGAACCGGCCCGGGGCCTTCTATCCACCGCCGGCCAAAGAGCCTGCCGGAACGGCTTGCCCGCGGCCGCAAAGGCCACTATACGTTCGCCCGCTGCAAGCCGCCGGGCACGACTCGGACGGCCAGCGGGCCTGTCGCCATCAGCGGCGTGGCCTTGCGTTTGCTCCCTTCGTCTATCGGTTAGGACGCCACCCTTTCACGGTGGAGAGAGCGGTTCGATTCCGCTAGGGAGCGCCACAATACCGCAAATCCAAGCCGATATTTGAGGGTTAGC
>NZ_JACOFQ010000020.1:0-145457 GCF_019455395.1 Bradyrhizobium sp. BR 10261 | reverse complement strand
AAGACTTGACCGTAGCGACGACGGCCGGGACCACACGGTTTTGCCGTACGCGGACAACCCTGCTTCGCCAAGAGGCTTCGCAGGGCTTCGGCGCCGTTCGTACAACGCGGCTTGCGAGACGCTCACGGGGTTCGGCTCAATCCATCGCCCCGCCCTGCGACCCGCATCCGCGACGACGCTGCCCACGTCCACCGCAGCCCGATCCGCGGCTCGTGACGACGTACGACCGCCCCTTTTCGCCGGATCAGGATGGGCGCAACATACGACAAATCCGAATTTCGGTAAAGTGGAATATTTTGGATGGGCAGGATTGACAGCCAGGCGAAACAGGCGCGGTGGGGCGCGCCCCTTGGCGCGAGCCCGGAATCCATTCACCCTCACAGCGCGCGGCACGATGGATTCTCAGGTGCGCAATTGCGCACCATAGCTCGCGCTTCGCGCGCCCCGGCATGACGATCGGGGCTTGTTGTCCCTGATATTGCTTTGCTCCATCCCGGCTACAGCCTTGACATCCACCCCACTTCCACGGCTGTTGGGTGCGCCGGACCATCGAACTGCCCACGAGGACACTCCATGCGCACCACATCGGTCGGCGTCTTCAAGATCGCCACCAAGGGCCCCGGCGATGTCTCCGGACTGATGCGGCTGATCCAGCAAGGCACGATCGATGCCAGCTCGATCCTGGCGATCCTCGGCAAGACCGAGGGCAATGGCGGCGTCAATGATTTCACCCGGGAATATGCCGTCGCGGCGCTGTGCAACGCGCTGGCGCCAAAACTCGCGCTGACACCTGAAGCGGTCGAGCAGCGCATCGCCTTCGTGATGTCGGGCGGGACCGAGGGCGTGCTCAGCCCGCACCTCACGGTGTTCACGCGCCAGCAGGTCGAAACGCCGCCCGCCGGCATCGCCGGCAAGCGGCTGAGCATCGGCATGGCACAGACCCGCGATTTCCTGCCCGAGGAGCTCGGCCGTTCCGCACAGATTGGCGAGACCGCGAGGGCGGTGGAGGCCGCGATGGCGGATGCCGGCATCAGCGATGCCGCTGATGTTCATTTCGTCCAGATCAAATGCCCGCTGCTGACCAGCGAGCGTGTCGAGGCGGCCACCGCGCGCGGCCACAAGACGGCGACGATCAGCGCCTACAGCTCGATGGCCTATTCGCGCGGCGCCTCGGCGCTCGGTGTTGCAGTCGCGCTCGGCGAAATCGCGTCAGACATCCGCGATGAGGACGTGCTGCGGCGCTACGACCTGTTCTCCAAGGTGGCCTCGACTTCTTCAGGGATCGAGCTGATGCACAACGTCGTCATCGTGCTCGGCAATTCGGGGACCTCCGCGAGCGAATTCGAGATCGGGCGCGCCGTGATGAGCGATGCGATCGACGCTGCCGCCGTGACCGAGGCGCTGGACAGCGTCGGACTTGGCAAGCAGCCAGAAGCAGGCTGCGAGCTCGTCAACGTCTTCGCCAAGGCGGAGGCTTCGCCTGATGGCACCGTGCGCGGCCTCCGCCACACCATGCTCGAGGACACCGACATCAGCTCGACACGTCACGCCCGGGCAGCCGTCGGCGGCCTGATCGCCGGCCTTGCCGGGACCAGCGCGGTTTACGTCTCCGGCGGCGCCGAGCACCAGGGCCCCGCCGGCGGCGGGCCGGTTGCGGTGATCGCGCGGCTCTCCGGTTGAGCGGCCACCCCTCCGCCCGGCGCAACCCTGCCCTTCGCGCCGGCTCAGTTGATTCACGCGGGCCCTTGCGAAAAAGGTGAAGCCGCATCTTAGGAGATTTTGACTTCATGACTTTGCCGATGAGCTGGAACGAGTGGGCGCAGCACGATGGCGCTGGTCTTGCGGCGCGCGTCCGCAAGGGCGAGCTGACGGCAAAGGAGCTGGCACGGCAGGCCGCGGCGGCCGTCGCCAAGGTGAACCCGACGCTGTCGGGCGTGGTCGAGCTGTTCGATGACGTGATCGCCGATCCCGCCAAGGACGGCGCCAATCTCGCAGGTCCCTTTGCCGGCCTGCCGTTCCTGATGAAGGATCTGGGGCCGACCATGAAGGGCCGGCTCCAGGAAATGGGCTCGCTGCTGATGCGCGGCAATCGCGCGAGCGCCGACACGTTCCTGACCGGCAAATTCCGCCAGGCAGGACTCAATCTGATCGGACGCACCACGACGCCGGAATTCGGCGTGTGCTCTTCGGCCGACAATCCCGCTGTTTACGTCACGCGCAATCCCTGGAATACCGATTACACCACCTGCGGCTCGTCGGCGGGCAGCGCCGCGATGGTCGCCGCCGGCGTGGTGCCGATCGCGCACGCGACCGATGGCGGCGGCTCGATCCGCATTCCCGCCGGCGTCAACGGCAATATCGGTCTGAAGGTCTCGCGCGGCGTGTTCTCGCTGGCGCCGCATATGTCCGACCTCACCGGCCTCGTCTCGATCCAGGGCTGCCAGTCGCGCACGGTGCGCGACACCGCGGCGTTCGTCGACCACGCCCGCGGGCCCGCGCCCGGCGAGTTCATGCCGTTCTGGACCACGGCGCAGCCTTACAGCGAGATGATCAAGCGCGATCCGTCCAAGCTGCGGATCGCGCTGTCCCACACCTGGGGCGACTACACGGCGACATCAGAGATCAAAGCCGAGCTGGAGAAGACCGGCCGCTTCCTCGAAGGCCTCGGTCATCATGTCGACTACGCGCTGCCCGAGCTCGATTTCCGCGCCGCCTTCGCCGCGCAGACCACCTGCTACATCTCGAACTTCTCGGTGGTGATCTCCAACATGCTCGCCGCACGCGGGCTGGAGCGCCCGCCGGAAGACGTGATCGAGCCGATGAACATCCGGATCTGGGAAGCCGGGCTCCACACCAGCTTCGCCGAGCGCGCCAAGATGCAGGCCGTGTTCAACGCGACCTCGCGCGGCTTCGGCAGCTTCTTCGAGCAGTGGGACGTGATCCTGACGCCGATCACCGCGCTACCGACGCCGAAGGTCGGCACCAAGCAATACCTCACCATCTCCGACAATCCTGATGTGCTCGACTGGTTCGACAATCTCTGGCGCTTCTTCGCCTTCACGCCGCTCGGCAATCTCTGCGGCATTCCGGCGATCTCGCTGCCGATGGCTGCCCAAGATCACGGCCTGCCGCTCGGCATCCAGGCAATCGCCAAGCAGGCCAATGACGGCCTCCTGCTGCAACTCGCCGCCCAGATCGAGCGCGCGCTGGACGGCAAGTGGAACGGCGGCAAGAAGCCGAAGGTGTATGTCGGCTGAGGTAGAGCCGGCCTGTGTAGCTTCGTAGCCCGGATGGAGCGAAGCGCAATCCGGGGACGGCGGCAAGATTCCCGGATTACGCTTCGCTCCATCCGGGCTACGCACCCTATCTTCTAAAATGTCTAAATGTCGGCCCTAGTTCTTCACCGCGGGGATCGCGTCCTCCGGCTGCTGCTGACCGAGCTTGAGCATCGCGAGCGCCTTGTCGAGCGCTTCGCGCAAGGCCAGCGCCGCGGCCGCGCTGCAGCGTAAGTGCGCGGTCTGGACCACGTCGACCCTGACGGCGGCGCCGACCGGCATCAGGAGATTTGCGGCCAGCTCGATCTGGATGGCGCCGTTATGATGGCCGAAGCAGGACGCGCCGTCGAAATAGATGATCGGCGCCCGCTCCGAGCTCGAGGTGGAAATGGTGACGGGCCCCTGGTCGGCGGCGGGCGTTTCGGGATCGGCCATGGGGGTACTCCTCGCGAGGCAGGGAACGGAGGCCCACCATCGTTGCTTCAGCGGGCGCTGTCGAGGCCTAACCTGCCCTGCCAGCTTTGCATGCGGGATTTTGCGCGGGGCCTCGACTGGTCTAGAACATCACCATGTCCAACTCATCGACCTCACTTCCGTTCGAGGAACTTGCCGAGGCCATCAAGGGCCGCCGTTCCGATTACGGCCATATCAGCGGGCTCCAGCTCGACCGGTTCGCGCCTGGCGAGGCCTGGTCGAGCCTGCCCTACCGCCCCGTCTTCGTCGGCGACACCGAAACCGGCGTGCTGCATGGCGGCGTCGTCACCGCGATGCTGGACGAGAGCTGCGGCATGGCGGTGCAGCTGGCGCTCGACGGCACCAGCGCGATCGCAACGCTGGATTTGCGCATCGACTACCAGAAGCCGGCGACACCTGGGCTCGCCATCAAGGCGCATTCGGTCTGCTACCGCACCACACGCTCGATCGCCTTCGTGCGCGCCACGGCCTACCAGGAGTCCGAGGACGATCCGGTGGCGACCGCCACCGCCTGCTTCATGATCGGCGCCAACCGCACCAACATGCTGGCGGACCGCCGCATGGACACGCGCAGCATTCCGACGCTGGAGGCGCCTGATGATCCGGACGGCCCGTTCGCGAGCAGCCCGTTCGCGCGCGCCCTCGGCATTCGCGTCAATGATGACGGCACCCTGACCATGCCGTTCTCGCCAAGGATCATCGGCAATCCGATCCTGCCCGCGATCCATGGCGGCATGACCGGCGCCTTCCTCGAGACGACGGCGATCTTTGGCGTGCGGCGCGAGCTCGGCATCGCGACGCTGCCGAAGCCGATCGGGCTCACCGTCAACTATTTGCGCTCCGGCCGGGCATTGGACACCATGGCCAACGTCTCGATCGTGAAACAGGGACGGCGTATCGTCGCTTTCGAGGCGCGGGCCTGGCAGGACGATCCGGCCAAGCCGATTGCGTCCGCCTTCGGTCATTTCATGCTGCGTCCGACGCCCGGCAGCGACGAGGAATAGGCGTATTTGACTTGACGGAACGGGCTTGACGTCGAACGTTGGGGCCTCACCATAGCGCGTTCCATCGAGAGGTATTTGCTTGCGGCATCCGATCGACATCGTCGCCATGTTTGCCGCCATCTGGCTGCTGGCCTCGATGGTGCTCGACGCGGTGACGCCGAAGGAGCTGACGGCGGTCATGATCGCGATTGCGATCGCGCCCGCCATCGTCATCACCGCCGTGTTCTACTATCTGCGCTGCCCGCGCACGGATTTCGCGGTGATGTTTGCAGCGCTCTGGCTGATCTCCGACATCGCCATCGCCTTCATCTCGCCGAAGGAATTACCGCTCTGGCTGCTGCTGCTCGGCTTTGTGCCGGCGGCGCTGATCGGCATCGTGCTGCACTGGCAGCGCTTCCAGCGCCGCCATGAGCAGCTGCCGGCGCCGTCGGTAAAGCGCGGCTAAGGGTTGTTCACCTCTCTCGAACGGGGAGAGGTGAATCAACCCCTTCGGCCCAGATCAACGCGACAGCAGGTTCGTCTTCGCGAGGTCGATCACCTCGTCGCCGCGGCCGCTCATCACGGCGCGCAGCACCCAGAGGCTAAAGCCCTTGACCTGCTCGGCCGTGATGGTCGGCGGCATCGACAGCTCCTGCTTGGCGGTGACGACATCGAGCAGCGCCGGGCCGTTATGCGCCAGCATCTCCTTCATCGCGCCGGGGAGCTCGCCGGGGTCCTCGACGCGCCTTGCAAAGATGCCCATTGCGCGCGCCATCGCCGCGAAATCAGGATTCTCCAGATCGACATTGGTGTCGACGAAGCCTGCGGCCTTCATCTCCAGCGCGACGAAGCCGAGCACGCCATTGTTGAAGACAACGATCTTTACCGGCAGCTTTTCTTGCGTCAGCGTGATCAGATCGCCCATCAGCATGGTGAAGCCGCCGTCGCCCGACAGCGAGATCACCTGGCGGCCGGGCTGGGCGGCCTGCGCGCCGATCGCCTGCGGCATGGCGTTGGCCATCGAGCCGTGCACGAAAGAGCCGATCAGCCGGCGGCGGCCGTTCATGGTGAGGTAGCGCGCCGCCCACACCGTGGGCGTGCCGACATCGGCCGTGAACACGGCGTCGTCGGGGGCCTCGTCGCTGATGACCTTTGCCAGATATTGCGGGTGGATCGGTTTGCTGCCGGGCGTACCCTTCGCAAGTGAGTCCAGGCCTTCGCGCGCCTTCTTGTAATGTGCGATGGCATCGTCGAGATGCCTGCGCTGCGTCTTGGTCTTGAGCAGCGGCAGCAGCGCTTCGATGGTGAGCTTGACGTCGCCGACGACGCCGAGATCAATCTTGGCACGCCGTCCCAGGTTTTCCGGACGGATGTCGATCTGCGCGATCTTGGCGTCCGTGGGGAGGAACTGCTTGTAGGGAAAGTCGGTGCCGAGCATCACCAGGGCGTCGCAGGCGTGCATGGCGGCATAGCCGGAGGAGAAGCCGATGAAGCCGGTCATGCCGACGTCGTAGGGGTTGTCGTATTCGACATGCTCCTTGCCGCCGAGGGCGTGCACGATCGGGCTCTTCAGACTTTCTGCAAGCTGCATCAGCGGCACATGCGCGCCGGCGCAGCCGCGGCCGCAGAACAGCGTGATACGCTCGGCGCCGTTGAGCAGATCGGCGAGCGCCTTCAGCTCGGCAGCCTGCGGCACGACTTTCGGCGCGGCGAGCGCAAGCCCGCGGGCCGTGGAGATCGCGCGCTTCGGCGGTGAGCGAAACGCGACATCGCCGGGCATCGCGACCACGGCAACGCCGCGCAGGCCTACGGCCGCGCGGATCGCATTCTCCAGCACGAAGGGGAGCTGGCTCGGATCGGAGATCAGCTCGCAATAATGGCTGCATTCGCGAAACAGGCTTTGCGGACGGGTTTCCTGAAAGTAGCCGCCGCCGATTTCTGCCGACGGAATCTGCGCCGCGATCGCCAGCACCGGCACGCGGCTGCGATGCGCGTCGAACAGGCCGTTGATCAGATGCAGATTGCCCGGGCCGCAGGAGCCGGCGCAGACCGCAAGGCTGCCCGTCATCTCGGCCTCGCCAGCGGCCGCGAACGCCGCGACCTCCTCATGGCGGACGTGGATCCATGCGATGGTGCCGCGGCGGCGCAGCGCCTCGGTCAGACCATTCAGGCTGTCGCCGACAATGCCGTAGATGCGCTTGACGCCGGCCTGTTCGAGCGTTGCCACGAACAGATCGGCTATGTTGTTGATCGCCATGTCGGTCTCCTGATCTCGCAAGTTACGCAAGATAGGACAACGCACCAGCGTGACGGCATCACGGCTTGTTTATTGCCGCGTCAGTCTTTCGCAATCGCCCGATCATAGGCCTCGATCGTCACCTTCGCGCGCGCGGCGACATCGGCGGCCGACATGCCGGGCTTATAGAGGCTGGAGCCGAGGCCGAAAGCGGTGACGCCGCCCTTGATGTACTCGGCAAAATTCTGATCGGAGACGCCGCCGACCGCGGCGATCATCACGCCTGCGGGCAGCACGGCGCGGATCGCGGCGATGCCGGAGGCACCGAGCACGCTCGCCGGAAAGAATTTCAGGCCCGATGCACCGGAGCGCGCCGCGAGCAACGCCTCGGTCGGCGAGAACACGCCGGGCAGCGTCACCATGCCGTGCTGATGCGCGCGCGCCAGCACGTCGACATCGACATTCGGCGAGACCATCAGCTTGCCGCCGACGTCGTTGAGGCGATCGACATCTGCCGCCGACAGCACCGTGCCGGCACCGATCAGCACGCCTGATGGCGCGAGCTTTGCCGCAAGGCCGATGGAGCGGAACGGATCGGGCGAGTTCAAGGGGATCTCGATCGCGGTCATGCCGGCTTCGATCAGCACGCCGACGACGGCCTCGGTCTCCTCCGGCTTGACGCCGCGCAGGATCGCGACCAGGGGCCGCTGCATCGACGGAAAGGGAACGCTCATCGCAAAGATCCTTCTACTTCGTCCAGATCGCAGCAGCCGCCATCGACAGGCCGCGGCGCACCGCTTCATCGGCATCGATCGGGTTCACGGCGACCTTCAGCGCGTCGAAGGCCTGCCGGTAGAGCGCCGCAAGGCGACCCGACGCAATCAGCGTGATGCCGGCCTTCGGCACGCTGCCGGAAAGACCCGCCGCCAGCTCCGTGCCGATCAGCGTGCCCGACAACGTCTCGCGCGCGGCGGCCGGCGTGCCGCCGAACAGCAGCTGCCGCGATCGCGCCGTGAAAAGGAGATTGGCCGCGAAGGCCGGCGCCGCGAACGCGGCTTTCACGGCCGTCTTGAAACTCGCGATGTCCTCGGCTTCATCGGCGCCGGCGACGGCGAGCGACAGGATGGTCTCGCGCGAGACGACGCTGAACAGCTCGCCGGTCATGAAGGTGGAGAAATGCGCGACGGTGCCGTCCTTGACCCGCACCCATTTGGAATGGGTGCCGGGCATGCAGACCAGTGTCTCGCCTGCGGCCTCGAGACCGAGTGCGCCGAGCAATTGCGTCTCCTCGCCGCGCATCACGTCGGGGGCGACTTTGTCGCGCTGTGCGATGCCGGGCAGGATGCGGATGTCACGCGCCGCGCCGGGAACGCGCGCGGCCTGCTCCAGGATCGCCGCGAGCGGCGCCGGCGTGTCGACATAGCCGGCCTCGACCCAGCCGGTCTTGGCGCCGGCCATGCCGCAGACCAGGACCGGCAGATGATCGGGCGCGCTCACGGCAGCAAGATGCGCTTGCAGCACGCCGGGGAAGCCGGCCTTGGCCGCCGCCAGCATGCCCTCGTCGCTGCGGCGCTCGGCGAGCACGCGTCCGGAGCGATCGACCAGCCAGAGCCGGAAGCTGCTGGTGCCCCAGTCCACCGCGACATAAGCGGGTTCGGTCATTTCGAAACGTATCCTCGTCTCACGGCTGAGACGCCGTCTCACGACAACGCGACGGCATCCCGGCAAATCTGTCCCGGGAATATCGGCAATTGCGGCCCTAAACCAGCGTTTTCTCGCAAGGTCGGGCATCGGGCGCGCTGGCACACCGCTTGCTGAAGCTGTTCCTGTTCACGCCAGCGAACGCGCAGCAAGACGCGTCAACATCAGATGAGGAAACCCATGGAGATCGGCTATTTCACGATGCCTTCGCATCCGCCGGAGTGCGGGTTGAAGGAAGGACATGACTGGGACCTGCAGGTCATGCGCTGGCTCGACGAGCTCGGCTATCAGGAGGCCTGGGTCGGCGAGCACCACACCGCGCCCTGGGAACCCAATCCCACGCCGGACCTCTTGATCGCGCAGGCCCTGATGCAGACCAAGCGTATGCGGATCGGACCGGGCGGCTTCCTGCTGCCCTATCATCACCCGGCCGAGCTCGCCAACCGCGTCGCCATGCTGGACCATCTCTCCGAGGGCCGGCTGAATTTCGGTGTCGCAGCTTCGGGGCTGCCGAGCGATTGGGCGATGTTCAACGTCGACGGCATGAGCGGGCAGAACCGCGACATGACGCGCGAGGCGCTGGAGATCATCCTGAAGCTGTGGACCGAGCCCGCGCCGTTCACCCACAAAGGAAAATTCTGGACGGTGACCAAGCCGGACACGATGTTCGATTTCCTCAAGCCTCACATCAAGCCGTTGCAGGCGCCGCATCCGCCGATTGGCGTCGCCGGGCTGTCGAAGAATTCGGACACGTTGAAGCTCGCGGGCGAGCGGGGCTTCATCCCGATGAGCCTCAACCTCAACCCGGCCTATGTCTCCAGCCATTGGGACTCGGTCGAGATTGGCGCCGCGAAAACCGGCCGCAAGCCGAACCGGCAGGACTGGCGCCTGGTGCGCGAGGTGTTCGTCGCCGACACCGACGAGGAGGCCTGGAAGCTCTCGACCGGCGACATGATGGGCCGGATGATGAGCGAGTACTTCCTGCCGCTGCTCGGACATTTCGGCTTCAAGGACTATCTGAAGCACGCCCCTGACGTACCCGATAGCGACGTCACGGTCGAATATTGCGCCAAGCGGAACTGGGTCGTCGGCTCGCCTTCGACCGTCGCCGAGAAGATCGAAAAGATCTACGACGAGGTCGGCGGCTTCGGCGTGCTGCTGGTGTTCGGCTTCGACTACAAGCACAAGCCGGAGGCCTGGCACCACTCCCTCGCGCTGCTGAAGAACGAGGTGATGCCGCGCCTGACGCATCTCGGCTCCGCGAAGAAGGCAGCTTGACGCATCGCGGGTGCGGCGTGAACCTGCCGCACCCGCCTCTGTTTCGGAGATTTCGCGTGAGCGTCGACGCAAAGGATTTCAAGCAGGCGATGCGCCAATGCGCCGGCGCAGTTGCGCTCGTCACTGTCGGGGCCGAGCATGGCAAGCGCACCGGATTGACGGTGACGTCGGCGACCTCACTGTCGGATGATCCGCCGTCGCTGATCGTCTGTGTCAACCGCAACGCCAGCGCGCACGCCCGCATCCGCGAGGAAGGCGCGTTCGCGATCAACTTCCTGCATGAGGATCACGCGTTGCTGGCGCTGACCTTCAGCGGCCAGAAGGGCGTCAACGGCGACGATCGCTTTGCGTTCGGCCAATGGACGCGCGGTGTTACAGGCGCGCCGGTTTTGACGGACGCTGTCGCGGCGTTCGATTGCGTGCTGGCGCGGGAGTTCGAAACGAAGACCCACTCGATCTTCGTCGGCGAGGTGCGCAGCGCGACGCATTCGGCCGCGGCCGCGCCGCTGGTTTACTTGCGCAGCAGTTTCCACACGCCGCAGGAAATCCGCGAGACCGTTTCAGTCGGGGATCTCGATTCACGGCATCTGAGCTGGACGGATTTTTCGTGAGGGGAGCGCCTCTCGCCGCATGCGGTTGGACGTTACCGCGCGGTCTCGATCTTCAGCTGCTTGATCTTGCGGTACAGCGTGGCGCGGCTGAGCTTCAGCGCCCGGGCGGCTTCGGTGACGCGGCCGCTGTGCTTGCGGAGCGCCTCGATGATCGTGGCGCGCTCGGCCGTTGCGAGATCGGTCTCCACAGTTCTCCCGCCGAACGGCGGCAGGTCGAGATCGGCATCGGTGATGACGCCGTCCTCCGCCGTGCAGCCGGCGAGGCGCAGCACGTGGCGGAGCTGGCGCATGTTGCCGGGGTAGGGATAGGCCGAGAGCCGCGCCCAAGCCTCAGGCGAGAGGCGGCAGTTCGGCGCCTCCTCGCGCGCGATCTTGCTGATGATGTCGTCGCGGTCGGCGCGGTCGCGCAAGGCGGGCAGGTGCACCTCCATGCCGCGCAGGCGGAAATAGAGGTCGGCACGGAAAGCCCCCTCCTCCGCCATGCGGCCGAGATCGCGATGGGTGGCGCTGATCAGGCGGATATCCACCGGCACGGGCTTGAGCGCGCCGAGCGGCCAGACCTCGCGATTCTCCAGCACGCGCAAGAGCCGTGTCTGCAACGGGATCGGCATGTCGCCGATCTCGTCCAGGAACAGCGTGCCGCCATCGGCCTGCACGATCAGGCCCTTCGAGCCGTCGCGCCGCGCGCCCGTAAAGGCGCCGGCCTCGTAGCCGAACAGCTCGGCGTCGATCAGGCTCTCCGGCATCGCCGCGCAGTTCAGCGCGACGTAATTGTTGCGCGCTCGGTTGCTGGCGGCGTGAATGGCGCGCGCGAACACGTCCTTGCCGACGCCGGTCTCGCCATGCAGCAGCACCGGCAGATTATGATCGCCGATGCTCTTCAGGCGCTTCACGCTCTTGACCATCCCGGGATCACGCCCGGCCAGCCGATGCAGCGCGTCGACGACGGGTGCATCGTGACGCAGCGGGGCAGATCTTGCGCGCAGCGGCGGGGAGACATGGCTCTGGCCCAGCGGCCGGCCATCAGCGCGGCGCAGCTCGACGATCTCGTCCGCGTTGCGCGTATGATCGTGCTTGATGTAGCGCGCCAAATCGATGCCTGAGGCAATCAGGCCGTCGGTGAGACCCAGCAAGGCGCGCGCGGAGCGGCAGGCGCCGACGATACGGCGGTCATCGTCGTAGGCGAGCAGGCCGCTGCCGCCATCGCCGGGCACGGTCGCGATCCAGGCATTGCGGAAATGATCGCGGAAGATCGCGCCTTCCATCCGCCGGGTCGCTTCCATGGTCACCGCGAGCGCGAGCTGATGCGCGGCCCGCTCGAGATCCTCGCGGCAGGAGGTGATGTTCACAGCGCCGGCGAGGCGCCCGGCCTGGTCGAACAGCGGCGCCACCGCGCAGGAGAACATGTGCCACTGCGCGCGAAAATGCTCGTCGCGATGCACCAGGATCGGCTTCTGCTCGGCGAGGCAGGTGCCGAGGCCATTGGTGCCCTCGAAGGTCTCGGCGAAGTTCGAGCCGGTATAGATCTTCCAGTCCATGAACATCCGCGCGTCGGCCTCTCCAGGCAGGCGGCTGAACAGCATGGTCGCGTTGGCATCGGCCAGATTGACGCAATAGCCGGCGTCGCGCAGCACGCGGGCGAGATCGTCGAGCTCGGGCGTCAGCAACCGGATGGTCTCCTCCATCGGCTCGGCGACGTGACGGATCTCGGCTTCGGTGAGCGTCTGCGGCGGGCCCAGACGGGCGGGATCGAGCTTGTGGCTGATCAGGCAGCGCCGCCAGGAAATTTCGATGCGCGAGGAGGCATCGACGTCGGCCAATTGATTGGCCACGGACAAGACACGGGCGACATGGTTCGAGGCCGAAAGGCTGGCCATCGCGGCGTCTCCACCCTGTAGTATTGTGCAAAGTCTGGCACCACAGGCGGGGATGTCAATCAGGAACCGGGAACGCCGCTATTGCTGCACCGCCCTCACCACGTGTCGATGCACGGCCGCTTCTTCGTCGTCCTCGGCTCGGGCTTCGGCACGGACCGCAGCCCCGCCATGATCCAGCGCCGCGTTTCGGCGGGATCGATAACGTTGTCGATCTCGAACACCGAGGCGATCGAGACCGCCTTGCCGTTGGCATAGAGCTCGGCGACCTTGTTGCGGTAGTAAGTCTCGCGCTCCTCGGGATCGGCGATCGCCTCCATCTCCTTGCGGAAGCCGAGGCGGACATAGCCCTCCAGGCCCATGCCGCCGAACTCGCCGGTCGGCCAGGCCGCGGTGAAGAAGGAGGCATGGAAACCGCCGCCGATCATCGACTGCGCGCCAAGGCCGTAGCCCTTGCGCAGCACGATCCCGAACAGCGGCACCGTGAGGCTCGCGCCCGTGACGAACATGCGCGAGACGTGGCGGACGATCGCGGTCTTCTCCGCTTCCGGGCCGACCATGAAGCCGGGCGTGTCGCAGAGCGAGGCGACAGGCAGATCAAAGGCATCGCAGAGCTGGAGGAAGCGCGCCGCCTTGTCGCCGGCATCGGCATCGATGGCGCCGCCGAGATGGCGCGGATTGTTGGCGATCAGGCCGAACGGTTTTCCTTCGATGCGGATCAGAGCCGTGATCATGCCGACGCCGTAGTCGCGCCGCAGCTCCAGCACGCTGTCCTTGTCGGCGACGAGATCGATCACGCTGCGGATGTCGTAGACGCGCAGACGGTTCTCGGGGATGGCGCGGCGGAGCAGGCGTTGGTCGGCCGCTTCCCAATCCTTCACTGCGCCCTGAAAGTAGGACAGGTATTTCTGCGCGACCGAGGTCGCCTGCTCCTCGTCCTCGACGAGAATGTCGATGACGCCGTTCGGGGACTGGAACGAGACGGGGCCGACCTCGGCCGGGTGATAGACGCCGAGCCCGCCGCCCTCGATCATCGCAGGGCCGCCCATGCCGATCGAGGCGTTCCTGGTGGCGATGATGACGTCGCAGCAGCCGAGCATCGCGGCATTGCCGGCGAAGCAATAGCCCGAGACGATTCCGATGACAGGCACGAGGCCGGAAAGCCTTGCGAACTGCACGAAGGACGGACCATCGAGGCCGGTCATGCCGAGCCGGTCGGTGTCGCCCGGCCGGCCGCCGCCGCCTTCGGCATAGAACACCAGAGGCACGCGCCAGTCTTCCGCAAGCGTCAGCATGCGGTCGATCTTCTTGTGGTTCATGTGGCCCTGCGTGCCCGCGAGCACGGTGTAGTCATAGGCCAGGACGATGCAGCGCGCCCCCTCGGGTCCGAACTTCTCGGCGTTGACGGTGGCGAGGCCCATGATGAGGCCATCGGCCGGCGTGTTCTTGATGAGATCGTCGAGCTTGCGCCGGCGCCGCTGCGCCGCGATGGCGAGGCTGCCATACTCCATGAACGAGCCGTCATCGACCAGCTGCGCGACGTTCTCGCGCGCGGTGCGCTGGTCGGTATTGCGGCGGCGCTCGACCGCGGCCGGGCGGTTTTCATCGAGCGTGTTGGCCTGGCGCGCAATCAGCTCGGCGAGATCAGGGCGGATGTGGTCGAGATCGATGTCGGTCTCGACAGCCGCGTGATCGGCCGCCACGTCGAGCGGCTCCAGATAAAGGATCGGCTCGCCATGCAGCAGCGTGACGCCGTCGCCGGCCGCGAGCTTCATGACGCGGCCACCCTGCTCGGCCATGACGAGATGCTCCATCTTCATGGATTCAATCACGGCGAGCTGCTGGCCGGGGCGCACGATCTCGCCCTCCCTGACCTGAATGGTAACGATGGTTCCCTGCAGCGGTGCGGCCACCATGACCGCGCCCTCGGGCACCACTTGTGCCACGTGCGCCCCGGCGGCGTGTGCACCGCCGTGCTCGGTTGCGGCAAAATAGAGCGGCTTGGCGGCGCCTTCGGCCGCCTCGACCAGCTTGGCGATGTTGCGATCGATGAAATCGGTCGCGATGCGGTTGGTCCGGAAATCGGGATGCGCCAGCACCGCCTGGAGAAAGGCGATGTTGGTGACGACGCCCTCGATCCGGAACTCGCGCAGTGCGCGCGAGGCCTTTGCGACCACGTCGTGCCAGGACTCGCCCGGCGTATGCACGATGACTTTTGCAAGCAGGGAATCGAAGGCCGCGCTGGTCTTGTAGCCGGCATAGCCAAAGCTATCGACGCGGACGCCGGGGCCCGATGGCGGTTCGAACACCGCGAGCACGCCGCCGGTCGGATGCGTCGCGCCCGTCTCGTCCAGCGTCTCCATGTTGACGCGCAGCTGCATCGCGTAGCCGCGCGGCTTGGGAATCGCGCCTTGCGCGAGACCGAGCGTTGCCAGCGACGAGCCCGCGGCAATCGCGAGCTGGGCGCGGACGAGGTCGAGGCCGAGAACCGCCTCCGTCACGGTGTGCTCGACCTGGAGCCGCGGATTGGCCTCGATAAAGGCAAAACTGTCCTCGGCGGTGCCGTCGATGAGGAATTCGAAGGTGCCGAGATTGTCATACGATGCCGCAGCCGCAAGCTGCTTCGCGGCCTCGATGATACGGCCGCGCAAGCTGTCACTCAGTGACGGGCTCGGCGCCACCTCGATCAGCTTCTGGTGCCGGCGCTGGATGGTGCATTCGCGCTCCCAGAGATGCGAGATCGCACCGTGACGGTCGCCGATGATCTGCACCTCGATGTGGCGTGCCTGCCGGATCAACCTCTCGGCATAGACGCCGTCGAAGCCGAACGCCGCCTTGGCCTCGGACTGGCAGCGCGCATAGGCCTCGGCGAGATCGGCGGCGTTCTCGACGACGCGCATGCCGCGGCCACCGCCGCCCGCCATCGCCTTGATCACGATCGCCGCATTGCTGCCGAGCGAGGTGAAGAACGCCGAAATCTCCTCCAGGCTCGAGGGACCGCTGGTGCCGGCGATGACGGGCACGCCGCAGCGCTTTGCCAATTGTCGCGCCGCGACCTTGTCGCCGAACAGCTCCAGCGCGGCCGGTTTTGGTCCAACGAAGGCGATGCCCGCGTCAGTGCAGGCTTTTGCGAATGCCGCGTTCTCGCTGAGAAAGCCATAGCCGGGATGCACGGCATCACAGCCCACGCTCTTTGCCGCCTTCACCACCGCCTCGATGTCGAGATAGGCCCTTGCGCCGCGGCCGGGGATTTCGACCGCCTCGTCCGCGACGCGCACATGCAGCGAGAGCGCATCGTCAGCGGGATGGATCGCGACCGTGGCGATCCCGGCATCAGCCGCGGCGCGCGCGATGCGGATGGCGATCTCGCCGCGATTGGCGATGAGAAGTCTTTTGAACGACATCGTCTCTCTCGCTCAGACTGCGGCAGGCTGGTTCGGGTTGAGATCCTGCTTCTTCACCTTGCCCGTCGCGGTCAACGGCAACGCCTCGATGATGCGTATCTCCGGCACCTTGTAGACAGCCATGCGCTCGGCGCACCAGGCGCGAATGTCCTCGGCGGAGATAGTGCCTGATGCCTCCGGCTTGAGCTGGATATAGGCTACCGGCACTTGCCCTTTGTCAGGATCGTCGCGCCCGACCACGCCCGAGCCCAGCACCTTCGGGTGCTGTCCCAGCAGCGCCTCGATCTCCGGCGGAAACACGCTCATGCCCTTGACCTTCAGCATCTCCTTGCGGCGGCCGAGGAAGTGCAGAAAACCATCCTTGTCAATGACGCCGATGTCGCCGGTGCGCAGCCAGCCGTCGATCAGCGACTCCGCGGTGGCCTCCGGCCTATTCCAGTAGCTCTTGAGCAGTGACGGCGTCCGCACGCGAATCTCGCCTTCCGCACCGAGCGGCAGCAGCGCGCCGGTCTCGAAATCGGTGATCTTGAATTCGGCGCCGGGGACCGGCAGGCCGACGAAGATCGGCTGGTTGTTGAGATCGAAATCGTCGTCCTGAAAGCCCGCCGTGAAAGTGTTCGACGTGTGGGTCTCCGTCATGCCCCAGGCCGCCTCCATCAGGATGGTGCCGGTGAGGTCCTTCCAGCGCTTGCGATAATCGGCATTGAGCTTCTTGACGAAGGAGACCACGCGAACCTGCTGCAGCGATGACAGGTCGAACTCGCTCCAGCGCGGATGGTCCATCAGTTCGACCGCGCAATCGACCGGCATTGCCGTGATCGTGACCTTGTACTTGTCGATCGCGGCCATCGCGCCGACGGCGTCCCAGCGAGCCAGCAACACCAGCGTCCCTCCGGCGAACAGCGGGAAGATCAAGCCGGCGTTTTCGCCGGCGATCCAGAACTCCGGAAAGAACGACAGGGAGACGCTGCTCTCATCTGATTGCATCGAGACGCCATAGTTGGCGGCGGCCGTATAGACCATGTCGCGGTGGGTATGGACGCAGCCCTTGGGCATGCCGGTGGTGCCGCCGGTGTAGTTGAGCGCGGCGACCTCATCGAGGCCGGGCGGCGGCAGCGGCGTCGGTGCGGGCAGCGCGGCAAGCGCCGGCAACAGGTCGATCGCGCCTGCGACCGCGATGCGCGGCGTGCGGATCGACTCCGGCGTCGGAAAGGCCGGCGTTGCCGGCACGACATCGGCAAAGCTGGTGACGATGATCTCGCGCAGCTTCACCTCGCCCCTCACCTGCTCGACGACTGAGATCAGCTGATCCAGCGCCACAATCACTTCCGCCTGAGTGTCGTTGAGCTCGTAGGACAGCTCGAACGCACGCGACAGCGGGCTCACGGGAACATGGACGGCGCCGAGCTTCAAAATGCCGAAGAACACGACGTGGAATTGCGGGCAGTTCGGCAGGAACACCGCGACGCGGTCGCCCTTGCGCACACCCTTGGCCTGCAGCAGCGCCGCAAAGCGCTCGCTCTGCTGGTCGAGATCGGCATAGGTCGTGACGTGACCGTAGAAGATCACCGCCGGGCGCGTCGGGCTCTGCTTCGCCCAGGCGCGCAGATATTCCGTCAGGGGAACTTCGCCATGCAGATAGTTCGGCGAGCGCGGCAGGCCCTTGGGCCAGGCCTTCTCCCACAGCCCGTGCAAGGTGGCGAGGTAGTCCTTTTCGTTGAGGCCTGCACTCATGACGTCTTTCCCGGTGCTTTTTCTTTTCTGGCACAGATGTGCCTTATCGACGTGATTACACGTCGAGCACGGCGAACGTCATGTCAAGACAAACAGTTCATCCGCATCACGGGCGATGCCGTGACGCGGAAAAACGCCGAGCAGATGCGCGCGTCAGGCCGCCCGCACGCCGGAAACGAAGGCGCTGACCTCGTTCTCCAGCGATTGCAGTTTCTCGGCGAGCCGTCCGCTCGATTGCAGCACGAGGCCTGCGGCCTGACCGGTCTCGGCCGTCGCATCGGTGACGCGGGAGATGTTCTGCGAGACCTGGTCGGTGCCGGACGCTGCCTCCTGCACGCTGTGGGCAATTGCCTGCGTCGCGGCGCCCTGCTCCTCGACCGCGGCCGCGATCGACGAGGAGATCTCGTTGACCTCCATGATGGTGGCGCGGATGCTCTCGATGTTGCCGACGACCTGGTTGGTCTCGGCCTGGATCGCGGTGATCTGCGCGCCGATCTCGTCGGTGGCCTTCGCGGTCTGGCTCGCCAGCGACTTCACTTCGCTCGCGACCACTGCAAAGCCCTTGCCGGCCTCGCCGGCGCGCGCGGCTTCGATCGTCGCATTAAGCGCGAGCAGGTTGGTCTGCGAGGCGATCTGGTTGATGAGATCGATGACCTCACCGATCTTGTGGGCGGCCTGCGCGAGCCCCTGCACGGTGTCGTTGGTACGCTGGCCGTCGGCGGCCGCCTTGTCGGCGACGGTCGCCGCCTGCGCGACGCGCTGGCTGATCTCGGTAATGGAGGCCGACAGCTGTCCGGCGGCGGACGCCACGGTCTGCACATTGTGCGAGGCCTGCTGGCAGGCGGTGGCGACGAAGCTGGCGCGCTCGGTCGCCTTGTCGGCGGTCTCCGACATGCCTTGCGCGGCCTGCTGCATCGCGCGCGCCTCGTTGAAGACGTCGCGGACCACGGCGTGGACGCTCGCCTCGAACTTGCCGGCGAGATCGGCCATGGTCTTGCGCTTCTCGTCGTCGGCCTTCTGCTTGGCTTCCTGCTGCTCGGCATGCATCCGGCCCACGGCCGACGCATTGTCCTTGAACACGGCCAGCGCCTTGGCGAGGCCGCCGACCTCGTCGGCGCGGTCGGTGTAGGGCACCTCGAACGCGCTGTCGCCGGCTGCGAGGCGTTCGGTGAGGTCGGTAATTTTCGCCAGCGGCCGGGTCACGCTGCGGCCGATCACGAAGGAAGCGCCGAGCACGAGCACGAACACCGCCAGACAGACGAGGCCAAACGTCATCGCATCCTGGCGGAACACGGCGTCGACGTCGTCGAGATAGATGCCGGTGCCGATGATCCAGCCCCAGGGCGTAAAGCCCTTCACATAGGAGATCTTCGCGACCGGCTGCTCGAAGCCGGGCTTCGGCCAAAGATAGCTATAGAAGCCCGCGCCCTGTTTCTTGACGACGTCAACGAAGCCAACGAACAGCGCGTTGCCGGACGGATCCTTCATTCCGGCGAGATCCTTCCCGTCAAGCTCGGGCTTGATCGGGTGCATGATCATCTTCGGGGCCATGTCGTTGATCCAGAAATACTCGACCTTGTCGTAGCGAAGGCTCTTGATCTCCGCCATGGCGCCGGCCTGCGCCTGCTCGCGCGTGAGCTTTCCGTCGCTCTCGAGCTTCTGGTAATGCGCGAGGATGCCGTAGCCGACATCGACCATGTGCTGGGTCTTGGCCTGGCGGTCGGCAATCATCTGGCTGCGCAGGGTCGACAGCGCGATCGGCGCCAGCGCGATCATGCCGACGAGGCTGATGCCGACAATGAGGACCAGCTTGAAACTGATGCGTGAGAAAATCATCGGTGCTCGCAAGATTTGGCGGGGAGATATGCCAGATTATCCCGCTCCCCCTTAGCAAAGCTTTAAGCATTCGGGTTCCCGAGGCGGATCTTCTGCGAATCGCCGGCACCGAACCAGATCAATGCTGTTGGTTACGCCTGGCGGCCGCGCTTGCCGAGCACGAGGTCGATGGTGTGGGTGGCGATCTTGCGCAACTGGGGCTCGTCATCGAAGGCGCGTTCGAGCACGGCGAGGCCGCGCGTCACGGTGATGATGTGCAGCGCAGCGGCGGCCGGGTCGCCGCTGAACTCGCCGCGCCCGGCGCCTGCCTGCAATAGGTCCTGAACCAGCGTGGTGATGCGCGATATCAGGTTCGCAAAGGCCTTCCGCGCGTCCTCCTCGAGCCCTTCACCTTCGGCCGCGCCAAGCTCCATCAGCGCGCGCGTGGTCGGACAGCCGCGCGGCGGCGAGCCGGAGCGGAAATTGGTGATGGTGAGGTCGAAAAATGACGTCAGTCGTTTGCGCAATGAGCCGGTGGCAAGCGCCTTTTGCAGGGCGAGCAGGTAGTCGCCGGCGTAACGCTCATAGGCCTGGAGGAACAGCGCCTCCTTGCTGCCGAAGGCGTTATAGAGGCTGCCGCGCTGAACGCCTGAAGCGCGCGCGATGTCCGACAGTGAGGCGCCGCGCACGCCTTTGCGCCAGAACTGATCGAACGCGATGCGCAGGACCTCGTCGGAATCGAATTCGCGCGGCCTCAATGGACACTCCCAGTATTTGACACGACGTCAAGAATGTGATTTCTGGACATCGTGTCAAAAACCAGGCGGGATTGATAGCCCGTTTCGCCAATGGGCCGAACGACCGGCGCCTGCATGCGCCTGGCCGATCGTGCCTGCATGCCAAGGGACCAGCGATGCCTCTGCTTCATATCTCGATGCGCGCCGGAAAGCCGGAGGCTTATCGGCAGGCAATTCTCGATAGCCTCTATCGCGCCATGCGCGAGGCGCTGAACGTGCCTGATGGCGACGAGTTCATGACCATCAGCGAGCTATCGCCCGCGAACTTCCGCTGCGGCAACGCCTATGGCGTCGCACGCAGCGACGACGCCGTGCTGATCCAGATCACCGTGTTCGCCTCGCGGACGCCTGAGCAGAAGAAGGCGCTGTATCGCCGGATCGCCGAGCTGCTTGGCGACAACCCCGGCATTCGCCCCGAGGACGTGTTCGTCAACGTGCTCGACGCGCCCGCGGAGAACTGGTCGGTCGGACATGGTATCGCGCAGTTTGCGTGACCGCTAAGGACCTGTCACCTTCTTGAGAATTGCGGAATGAGGCGCGACATGACGACGTTCCGGGGAAGCTGTCTGTGCGGCGAGGTCGCCTTCGAGGTCGAGGGTCCGTTCGATCGCTTCCTCAACTGCCATTGCTCGCGCTGCCGCAAGGCAACCGGCACCGCGCATTCGTGCGAGGTGATCGTCAAGGCGAGCGCGCTACGCTGGCTGCGCGGCGAAGCATCCGTCGCGCGGTTCGATCTGCCCGAGGCGCGCAGCTTTGCCACAGCCTTCTGCAAGAGCTGCGGCAGCCCAATGCCGCATCTGACGCGCAGCGGGCGCGAGGCGATCATTCATGCCGGAGCGTTCGACCAGCGGCTGGGCGCGTCACCCGACCGACATGTGCACTGGGCCTCGCGTGCGGAATGGTATGTGCACGGAGATGAATTGCCGGTCGAGGACTAGGGCTCAGCTTTCCGCGGATACGCCATGGTGGCGGTGATAGGCGCTCGGCGCCGGCCAGGACCAGCCCTTCAGTGTCGGTCGATCCGGCTCGAAGATTTCGATCTTGAGCGGATGACAGGCTGCGGCATCGCTGGAATGGGTTGCGCTGCAGTCCCCGCCGGGACAGGCCGACAACGCGCCGAGCAGGTCGATCTCGGCAAACAACTCGATGAAGTCGCCGGGACGGACCGGACTTGCCTTCATGAAATATTGGTGCGTGTCCCGCGTGAAGCCGGTGCACATGAAGACGTTGAGCACATCGTGGACATGATGCTCCACCGCGGCGGGATCGAGCTTCAATTCGGCGGCGAGCGCGCGCGACAGGTTGGAGTGGCAGCAGAAATCGTAACTCGTGCCGTTCAGCAGGAGGTTGGTGTAGGGATCGCAGCGCGTGCCGATCACATCATGGATGCCGGCGCCGTCGGGGTCGAAACCATACCAGCCCAGCGTATCGTGACTGATGGTCGCCATCGGCCGCAGATAAGGCATCGTGCTCCAGAGCCTGTTACCGAGGCCGACATGGGTGCCATGGAGCGCCCGCGTCTTGCCGCTGAAGAAGCGCTCGGAGAGATTGTCCGCATTCCAGAGATTGAGGTCGCCGACTTGCGGGCCTTCGATGCTGACGATGCGGACAAACTGGCCGCGCGCCACGCGAAAGGCGCGGGCATCGCGCGGCGGCACGATGAGCTCGTGCGTCTTGACCATCGTTTGCCGCGCCGATTCGAGCGTGGTCATGTCGGGCCCGGGCATCGACCCCGCCGGATAGACGATGACCGGCTTGGCAGCACGGCGCGAGGCTGCATCAGTGGGGGCGGATGAGTTCTTCAGGGACATGATGGCCTCAATCACGGGGCAAGACAGGCTGCGGCTGACACTGGAGAAGTGATTTTATCGCCTCACGTCAAGGCGAAGCAATGCACCCCTCCATCAGCGCGTCGAGCTCGGCCTTGGAGAGCACGCCGAGTTCGGCGATGAAGACGATGCGCGCGCGGGGCATGCCTGGTGCGGGCGCGTCACCCGGCGCAAGCGTTGCGCGGCCGCCGGCGAACTGGAACACCATCTGGCGGCCGGGCTGCTCGACGGTTTCGAACAGGCCTTTGGCGCGCGCCAGTTTCGGTGCCAGCTTGCCGATCACCTGCTGCAGGCGCGGCAGCGAGAGCTGATGGTCAGAGGTCCAGCTCAGCGTCTCGAAGCGTTCTTCGGCCGGACGCTTCGGCCCCGGCTCGCGCGGCGCGGGCGCGCGATCGCTGGCGGGAAACAGCAAGGCGGATGGAATCTCGCCGTGCCTGGCATCGACCACGACGGCGGGCACGCGCTGCGCACGGATCGCCTCGCGGATCCGTGCGCCTGCGCCTTCGCCCGCCAGATCCAGCTTGCTCAATGCCACGATATCGGCGACGCGCAGCTGCGAGCGCTGCAGCGCATCGTCCAGCGCCGCCGCCGGCGTTGCCGCGTCGATCACACACAGCACGGTTTCCAGCGGCGCCTCGCGCAGGATCACCGGATCCATCAAATTGCGCACGATGTCGGCGGGATCGGCGACGCCGCTGGTCTCGATGACGATGTATTCCGGCCTGGGATCACGCCGCAGCAAGGTGGAGAGCGTGCGGAGCAGATCGCCTTCGAGCGAACAGCAGATGCAGCCATTGGCGAGACTGACGACGCCATCGCTTGCGCCTGCGGTCAACTCCGCATCGATATTGATCGCTCCGAAATCGTTGACGACGGCGGCGATGCGCCGTCCCTCCGCATGAGCCAGCAGATGATTGACGACCGTAGTCTTGCCCGCCCCCAGAAAGCCCGTGACCAGCAGAATGGGGACCGGCATGGATCAGCTCGCGATGACGGGACGGCGGACGGGCTTTCCGGGCCGCGCCGCCACATCCAGCACGCCGTCGGAGATCAACGGCTGACCGCTGACGACGAGATGCCGCACGCCTTCCGCCGGACGATTCATCGCGGTGAAGGTCGCGCGGTCCGACAGCTTCTCGTAGTCGAACACGACGATGTCGGCATCGGCGTCCCTGGCGAGCCGGCCCTTGGCGCGCATCGCGGGCGTGCTCTGCGACAGGATCTCGGCGGGGATCAGCGCGCATTTGCGCACGCCTTCGAGCAGCGACACGGTCTTGCGCTCGCGCACCCATTCGCGGATGAATTTCGTGAAGCAGCCGGCCGAGCGCGGATGCGAGGTGGCATCGTCAGGCAGCGGCCAGGCATCGCCGGTGTAGGTCTTGCCGTCCGACGTCGTCCACGGCATCGCGTCGGAGGCGATCGCGCCGCCGGGATAGAGCACCGACATGTCGAGCAGATCGCGATGATGCGCATTGTGCTCGGTGTCGAGGATGTGCCAGAGCACCAGCGAGGACGGCTCCTCCGCCTGCGCCTTCAAGAGCTCCTCGCGGTCGCGGAAGCGGTAGCCGTCGGTCACGCGCTGCACGGAATCATAGCCGGTGCCGTTGCGCTCGACGAACTCGGGATCGCTGAAGAAGGCCGCCGCCAGCACCGTCGAGCCTGTGCCGTAAGGATAGGCCTCGACCGTGATGGGCAGGCCTTGCGCCTGCGCCTTCTCGATCAGCACGCGGCAGCGTTCGACGTCTGTCTTGCTCGACGAATTGAAATGGCAGATGTGCATATGCGCGCCGGTGGCGCCGGCATAGCCGATCAGGCGGATATAGGCTTCCGCCGCACTTTCAGGGTCGATGCGCGACATGTAGGCGACATGGGTGAAGGTCGGCACGTTCTGCTTGGCGGCGAGCTGGCACACCGCGGTCAGCTCCTGCACGCCGGCGCCCGGGGCGTAGGCGTTCAGGATGCCGATGCCGATGCCGCCTTCGTTGAGGCCGTGCGCAAGTCGATCGAGGATACCCGTCACCTCGGCATCGCTCGCCACGTTATCCATCCAGCGTCGGTCGCGCATGGCATTGCCGAACGCCTCCAGCGAGCTCTCTGCATTGGAGCCGGTCATCGCGCCGATGCGCGCAAAGGCCCAGTTGGTGGCGGCGCCGTAGTTCAGCACGCGGCCCTTCCGCGCCTGACGCTCGTACCAGGAGCCGACCGGCAACACGCCGGCCTCGAGATCGAGCGTCGTCGTCACGCCATCGAAGGCCTGCATGCGGTCGGCGGGAATCGACTGGCCATGGGCGTGCAGATCGATGAAGCCGGGCGCGACCACGAGGCCGGTGGCATCGATGACCCGCTCGGCGCCGCCGAGCGAGGCGCCGACCGCGGCGATCTTGCCGTTGACCACGGCCACGTCGCCGATGGCGTCCATTCCGCTCGCAGGATCCACCACCCGGCCGCCCGAGATCACCAAACCGCTCATATCGCCACTCCGCCAAAGCCATTTCCAAAGCCCCCAAAGGCCCGGCAGCAGCTTCGGAGGCGAGATCATGTCTATAGAGACAGATTTCCAAGCCAACGACCACCTCCACGGAAGCCGATGCATCATGCCCGGACCGGAGGTCCGGCCGCCGCCGCCAAGGGTGTCAGGCCGCTACTCTTGGGCGCAAATGACACCACCATTACTTCTCGCGCACCTCCTGCCTGTATCGTTCCAGCAGGCCCTCCGCCTTCAGAGCAGAACCGAACTCGTATGTTGTTGAAATGAATCCAATCATCTTTATGAACACCGACCAATAACTAGGTCGAACAGGCCGAGTGCGCTGCCAGCGCTGCCGCTCCCACGATTAGGTGCCCCTCGACCTTGCGAGATGATTTTCCGTTCGCCGCTCTCGCCGGCTCCATGGCGCTTGCGGGTCGTGCTGTATGTATCCTGTCTTGTCAGTTGAAGCGGGAGGATTGGAGAAATGCGGCAAGGCGCTCGGTCTTCGGGGCGGCGAACATCTCGCGCGGGTTCCCCTCCTCGCCGATGCGTCCGCCGTTCATGAAGATGACGCGGCTCGATACCTCGTAGGCGAAACGCATCTCGTGGGTGACCAGAAGCATGGTCATGCCATCGTCGACCAGCGAGCGCACCACCTGCAGAACCTCCGCCACGAGTTCGGGGTCGAGCGCCGAGGTCACCTCATCGAACAGCATCAGGCGCGGGCTCATGGCTATGGCGCGCGCGATGGCCACCCGCTGCTGCTGGCCGCCGGAGAGCTTGGCGGGGTAGTAGTCCTTGCGCTGGAGGAGACCGACGCGGTCGAGCCAAGTTTCGCCGAGGGCGCGCGCCTCCTCGCGGCCCATCCTGCGCACGAGCGTCAGGCCGAGCGTGACGTTCTCCAGCGCCGTCATGTGCGGGAACAGGTTGAACTGCTGGAAGGCCATGCCGGTGAGCGCGCGCTGGCGGGCGATCTCCTTCTCGGCCTTGCGCTTGCGCTGGCCGCCGGCGGTGGAATAGCCGATCTCCTCGCCGTCAATGCGGATCGTGCCGCCCTCGAACTCCTCCAGCATGTTGACACAGCGCAGAATCGTGGTCTTGCCGGAGCCCGACGAGCCGATGATCGAGATCACCTCGCCCGCCCGCACGTCGCAGTCGACGCCCTTGAGCACCTCGACCGGACCGTAGCTTTTTCGTAGGTCCCGGATTTCCAGAAGGTTCGCGGTCATTAAAGCGCCTTTCACGCGAGGCTCACGCGGCGCTCGACGTACCGGCCGAGGCGCTCGATGGCGAAGTTGACGAGGAAGTATAGGAAGCCGGCGAGGAGATAGAATTCGAGGCTGTGGAAGGCGCGGCTGATGACCTCCTGCGTGCGCAGGAGAAGCTCGGCAACACCGATGACCGAGAGAAGCGTCGAGGCCTTCACCATCTCAGCCGCTGTGTTGACGAGCGGCGGGAGAGCCAGACGCAGCGCTTGGGGACCGAGTACGTAGCGAAAGGTTTGCCCGAACGTCAGGCCGATCGCCTTGGCGGCCTCCGTTTGTCCTTTGTGCAGGGTTTGCAGCGCCCCGCGTGTGATCTCGCCGACATGCGAAGCGCAAAACAGGGTGAGCGCAAGGACGCCAGCTTGGAAGGCGGACAGATCGAGGCCGACAGTGCCGAGAATGTAGAAGCTCGCCAGCACCAGGACGAGGACCGGCGTGCCGCGGATCACGTCGGTGTAGACGCGGGCGATTCCCCGCATGGCGCGGTTGCCGTAGGTTAGAGCGAGGCCGAGGCCGGTGCCGAGCACCGTGCCGCCCAGAATGGCGAGGGCGGAGATCGCGACCGTGGTGCCGAGGCCGTAGAGCAACGGCCAGCGCGCGAGCCAGACGATCTCGAAGAAAGAGAGAGGTGGGGTCACGGGCCTTACCTCGAAACGGCGAGTCGCGCTTCGAGACGGCGCAGAAGGGCGGCAAGGATTGCGCAGGTCGCGATGTAGAGCCCGCTCGCCACGATCCACGTCTCAATCACGCGGAAGGTCTCGACGTTGATCTTGCGCGCCTCGAAGGTAAGCTCGGGCACCGCGATCGCGGCGGCGAGCGAAGTGTCCTTGAACAGGCCGATGAAGGTGCTCCCCAGCGCCGGCAGGACGGCTCGGAACATCACGGGCAGGACGAGCCGCCGGCGGATCTGCCCTTCCGTCAGGCCGATGGCGAGGCCCGCCTCGCGCAGGCCTTTGGGCAGGCCCAGAAGGCCGCCGCGGAACACCTCGGCCAGATAGGCCGCCGAATACAGGGCCAGCGCCAGCACGAACGAGTTCGCCTTCGACAGACGCAGCCCAAGCTGCGGCAACGCGAAGAAGGAGAACAGGACGATAACGAGAAGGGGCAGGTTGCGGAACAGTGTGACGTAGGCACCCGAGGGCACCGACAGGAGCCGGGATCGGCTGATCCGCCCGAAGGCGAGAATCAGGCCGAGGGCGCAGCCGATCCCGATCGCCACAAAGGCCAGGGTGAGGCTGAGGCCCAGACCCCAGAGGAGGTTGTCGAAGTTGCGCCAGACGGCGTCGAAGTTCAGGGTGTATCCCATCGGGATCACTCGCTTGGGCGTGGGGCGGTGCGGGCGCGGAGCCTGGACCGCCGGCTCAGCCGGTTACTTGAACTCGACCGGGAAGCCGATCGCCGGGGGCGGCAAATCCTTGCCGAACCACTTCTTGAAGGAGGCGGCGTAGGTGTCGAACTCGACGCCCGTCATCGCTTCGTGCAGGGCAGTGTTGACGAAGTTCAGCCAGTCCTGATCGCCTTTGGCAACGGCGCAGGCATAGGTCTGCGGGCTCCAACCGTAACCGGCGTCCTTGTACTGGCCAGGGTTCTGTGTGACGTACCAGGCGATGGACGACTGGTCGGTGGCGGCGGCATCCGCGCGGCCCGACTGAAGCGCCTGGTAGAGCAGGTCCTGCGACTCATATTGGTCGACGCTCGCCTTGGGAAGCGCCTTGTGGACGAGTTCCTTGGCATAGACGTTCTGGAGAACGGCGATGGTCGCGGACGAGCCAGCCGCCTTCAGTGCGGCGTAGTCGGCGTACTGGCCGCCTTCCTTCAGCATCAGGCCAACGCCCTCACGGTAATACGGGATCGTGAAGTTGACCTGCTGGGCGCGCTCGCCGGTCACGGTCATGAATTGGCAGGTTATATCGACCTTGCCGGTGGTGATGTTGGGGATGCGCGCGTCGGACGACTGGTTGACGAACTCGACCTTCTTCGCGTCGCCGAACAGTGCCTTGGCGATGATCTTGGCCATGTCGACATCGAAGCCCTGAAGCGTGTCGGACGCGTCCTTGAAGTGCCAAGGCGGGTTGGTCGAGCCGGTGCCCACCACGAGCTTGCCGCGTGCCAGCACGTCGTCGAGCTTGGCCGCCATCGCGCCGTTCGGAAGAAGGGCGACGGACGCGGTCGCCATGAGCCCCAGCACCACTGCCTTCGGAATCATTGCCATGCCCTACCCCTTTGTCCATTATAGTAGACATAAAAACGCTACAGCGGATTACCTTATCAATGGACATGCCCTGATCTTTGTCAACTGCTTTGGAGCACACGTGGAAGCTGGATCTCGGCGGTAGGTGATCGATTTCGCGTCGTGCTGCAGAACATCGCACGCGCACAAGGTCATTCGACCGGGCAGGTCTGGCCGTTTGCCCCCACATCAAGACCCATAAGCTGGCCAATCTCGCTGGTTGCGGCGGGACCCGAACGAAGTCTTCGGCTGTTGCGGAATGCGCGATCCAATCGGGAATTCGTCGTTAGACAGCTCACGGCTTTCACAGCCGGTCTCGCCATAGTGTATCATGTTAATCTCTGGTTGATGATGCAGGCCATCGCACAATCGTTGGCAGGCACATCCGGCACAACGGTTGTGACGACGATCTACCAATGCACTGCTTTGCATTGCGGAGACTGTTGATTTGAATTGGTTTGAGAGACTGACGGGCTTTATCGAGACGGACTAAACGTCGACCCGTGACAAGCCCGGGTGCGGAACGGCAGGCTGACTTCGCTGGTCAACGGCCAAGAGCTACAGGACCGGACTGTTGCAGTTGGCCTCGCTGTCCGACCTTCGAAATCAAGTTCGATCTGCCCACGTCAGGCCTGGTCGACTGCGGGTCTCTCTCATGAGCGGCGACGTCAGAGATATGCATTGGCAACGCGCACTTGCTGGCGCGCTCTTTCAAGTTGCTTCGCAGTTCAACCTGTTGGAAATGATCGGGCCGAACAAGGCTCCGGAAGACGGCGTGACCATCTATCAGAGCGATCCAACGCAGGGCCCAGCCTGCGCAATGGCCGCCGGCGCGGCTACAATCTATCGAAATTACTTCGCGAAGGTCGCCGGTCGGTTGGGCCAAACGAAAGATCGCCAGATCGACGCCTTGGCTGATCTCGGTGAATCGAGAGAATGTTTGCTTAGCCGCTCAGCGGTGCGAAGAGTTACCGCAGCCGACGAACTGCTAAGCGCTTGTGGCATCCTGGTCATTAAGGAGCAAGGTTTGGTGCACCCTTACCGCGCCTCCAATCCGAATTCGCCATGGAGAACGCACTCGTATTTCGGTGACAGTGCGCTCAGTTCGGCCCGCGGCCTGCGGGAGGGAGGTTTCCCCGGCACGTCGAAATCGATATTGTCATGGGCGAGGACACCAGAGGACCGGGTCAGCGAAAGTCTCGATCATGAACTCGCATAAGGTCGGACGGAACGACCCGTGCCCCTGCGGCAGCGGCAAGAAGTTCAAGAAGTGCTGCCTGGACGCGCAACGGCTTGATGGGTCGTCGTCCGGATTGCTCCAAGACGATGCCCTGGATTTCGTCTCGTCGGCGCTCGAGGAAGCCGAAGGAAGGATGCTGGCGTACGACCCCTTCATCGAACCGGACCCGGAGCACTGGCTTGCCCTGGACGAGGAAGAACGGATCGATCTCGTGACGGATTACCATCGGCGCGCCGGGGTCCGCCTTCCGCGGCCAGAACTGCACGCGACCCTCCATGCCGTGGTCGAGAGCCAGATTGCCGATCCCGAACTGCCGGTGCGAAGCACGGTGGAACGACTGATGGACGAGGGGCTCGATCGCCACGAGGCCATTCATGCGGTCGGCTCTGTCCTTGCCGGACACATGAACGACCTGGTCCGCAAGTTGGAAGAGCGCGGCGCGAAGCCCGGAACAGGAGCCGGCGAGGATCCGAATGTCAGATATTTCGAGCAGCTGAAGGCCCTGACCGCCGAGCAGTGGCTTCGATCCGGCTGAGCTACGCGTGAGGCGCGGCCTTGAAACTGGCGCTCCCTAGGGGAATCGAACCCCTGTTTCAGCCTTGAGAGGGCCGCGTCCTAACCGCTAGACGAAGGGAGCGTGAGGGAGAGGACATAGCCGCGAATTTTGCCGACGGCAAGGTGAGATTGACCGGTTTCAAATGTCTCCGCAGCGTCGTCCCGGCGAAGGCCAGGACCCATTGCCCCGAATGGTCGTGGTTAAGGCACATCGGGGTGCCGATCTCGTTCACGCAACCGAATTCGGTGGCTATGGATCCTGGCCTTGGCCAGGACGACCGCGCGGTTGGGGCGCCTGTCGGGGCCGACCTTACGGCTCGTTGGCAAATTTCAGCTTTCCGGCCGGCTTGAACGTGCGGGCGTCGAAGGTGCGGATCTCGGTGACCCCGCCGATATCCAGGGTCACCACGAGGCGGTCGCCGGCAACGCCCGTGGACACGATTTTGGTGCCTTTCGGCAGGGTCGCGATGACGTCGCCCGTGGGCTCGGGCGCCCTTCCCTCCGACTTGAAAAGGCGGTAGCCCACCGCGATCAGGACGGCGCAGACGGCCAGCGCCGTGGTCAACCCCGCGATCAGCATCATCCGTCGCACCCGCGCGAACAGCGCGGCCTGCTCGGGGGTCGGTTCGGGAACAACGGTATCAGACGTCGTCATGGAAAGCCTGGGTTCAGCGCAGAGATTGGAAGTCGTGGTGGACGGCGACGAGGGCTCGGCCCGGCTCGATCGCGTGCTGGCGGCGCGCCTGCCGGAGCTGTCGCGATCAAGGCTGAAAGCCCTGATTCTGGCGGGCGCGGTGAGCCTCAAGGACGCCGAGATCCGCGACCCCGCTTATCACGTCGCCTCAGGCGATACGATCAGAATCGACGTGCCGGAGGCGGCCCCGCCCGAGCCCAAGGGCGAGGATATCGCGCTGGATATCGTGTTCGAGGACGACGACCTCATCGTCATCAACAAGCCCAAAGGCCTGGTTGTGCATCCCGCTGCCGGGCACGAGACCGGCACCTTGGTGAACGCCCTGATCGCCCATTGCGGCAGCTCGCTGTCGGGCATCGGCGGAGTGCGCCGGCCCGGCATCGTGCACCGGCTGGACAAGGACACGACCGGGCTGATGGTGGTTGCCAAAAACGACCTCGCGCACGCCTCGCTTACCGCCCAATTCGCCGATCACGGCCGGACGGGTGCGATGCGGCGCGGCTACATGGCCTTCGCCTGGGGGCTGCCGGGCCGGCATCGCGGCACCGTCGACGCGCCGATCGACCGCCACCCGCATGCTCGCGAGAAGATGGCGGTGCGCCAGGGTGGCCGCGAGGCGGTGACGCATTGGGAGCTGCTGGAGAGTTTTAACGGCCGTGACGGCAAGCCGGTCGCAGCACTGCTGGCCTGCGAGCTCGAGACCGGACGCACCCACCAGATCCGCGTCCACCTTGCCCATATCGGTCACCCCCTGATGGGGGACGCGGTCTATGGCCCGCATTTCAAGACCAAGGCGAACCAGCTCGGGCCCGAGTCGCAAGCCGCTTTGACGGCGCTTGGGCGACAGGCTCTGCATGCCTATCTGCTGGTATTGGAGCACCCCAGGACCGGAGAACTTCTTCACTGGGAGGCAGGTCTACCAGAGGATTTGCTTCTCCTTGAAAGCGCTTTGAAAGCGGCGCTATGACGCAGGGGCTTTAAGAAAAGCGTTACATTACAAAAAGTTATAGCTGCCACACGGGGACGTGACGTCAGCAATCCTTCCCTTTTTGACCCCCGATGGGGTATATTGCGCCTGCGTTGGAAGTGACCAACGTGGAACATCGCAGCTACGACCGGCTTTAACCAAGCGGTCGTCTGCCTGGCCCGCCGCTATCGGGGGCCTGAACCTTTGGAGGGCTTCATAATGGCCCGTACCGCTGCTTTGCCGGTCCTCAATGGAGAATCCGGCCTCTCTCGCTACCTCGCCGAGATCCGCAAGTTCCCGATGCTGGAACCCCAGCAGGAATACATGCTCGCCAAGCGTTGGCGCGAGCATGACGATCGCGACGCGGCACATCAACTCGTCACCAGCCATCTCCGGCTCGTCGCCAAGATCGCCATGGGCTATCGCGGCTACGGCTTGCCGATCTCCGAGGTCGTCTCGGAAGGCAATGTCGGCCTGATGCAGGCGGTCAAGCGCTTCGAGCCCGAAAAGGGCTTCCGTCTCGCCACCTACGCGATGTGGTGGATCAAGGCGTCGATTCAAGAGTACATCCTGCGTTCCTGGTCGCTCGTGAAGATGGGCACCACCGCGAACCAGAAGAAGCTGTTCTTCAACCTTCGCAAGGCGAAGAGCAAGATCAACGCGCTGGACGAGGGCGATCTCCGCCCCGATCAGGTGAAGGTCATTGCCAAGCGCCTCGGCGTCACCGATCAGGACGTGATCGACATGAACCGCCGCCTCGGTGGCGACGCGTCGCTCAACGCGCCGATCCGGGACGACGGCGAAGCTGGCGAATGGCAGGACTGGCTGGTCGACAATACGCCCAACCAAGAAGCCATGATGGCGGAGCACGAGGAATATGACCATCGCCGTGACGCGCTGAATGGCGCCATGGGCGTGCTCAACCCGCGCGAACGCCGCATCTTCGAGGCCCGCCGCCTCGCCGATGAGCCGATGACGCTGGAAGACCTTGCCGCCGAGTTCGGCGTGTCGCGCGAGCGCGTCCGCCAGATCGAGGTCCGCGCCTTCGAGAAGGTGCAGTCCGCGGTCAAGGGCACGATCGCAAGGCAGGAGCAGGCCGCGCTGGAAGCCGCGCACTAAGCGCGGCATGTCCTGCGCCAGGAATTGGCGGATCGAGATTGACGAAAAGCCGGCGGCAACGCCGGCTTTTTGTTGTGTGAGCCGCAGCGTGGTCGGCGGATTGTGCCGGCGAGGCTGTTGAACGCAGGTGACGGCTCGACCGACCAAAGATTGCCGGGCCGTATCCAAAGAACGGACACGCATTGTGTCGATCATCCTGCAATCCACCGTCGGCGGCTTCTCCGCCCAGTTCATGCGCAAACTGCCGCTGGTCGAGCAGGCCATGCGCGACCACGGCCTCGATCCGGCAGAGTTCGTGATCTCCAAGGATTATGCCTCGACCGCGACGATTCCGTTGATGCGCCCGTTCTTCTTCAATTACAGCGTCTATTTCGGCGAGGAGGAATTCACCGTCACCGAGCCGAACGACATGGTGTTCCTGGATTACTTCCTCAAACGCGTGCTGGCCGCGGACGGCCCGCCGGAATTGCCTGAGCAGCCGGGATTGATCCGGCGCCTGTTCGGCTGGATGGCACAGCCGGTGTGAATGTCATTCCGGGGCGCGCGCGGCGCGAGCCCGGAATCCATCAGGCGACGGGGTTAGTGGATCAATGGATTCCGGGTTCGCGCCGCGGAATGACAGAGGCTACTCGCCCCAGATCCTGGCCAGCGTCGCGAGCCAGCAGCCTTCGCAATAGCGGGCGTCCTTGAAGTCGATCCAGTTGTGGGCATAGACGTGATCGAGCGGGATGCCGTAGCGCGCGCGCAGGACCTGAACCAGGATCTTCCAGGCCGCGACCTGCGCTTCGGTCGGACCGGTCGCGACATCGGGATAGTTGCCGGCGAACTCGACGCCGATCGAATTGTCGCGCACGACCTGATGATAGGTCGTGCTGTTGTCGATGTATTTGCTGTCGTTGCGGTTGGCGCCGTCGGTATGCGTCGGCACCAGATTGTCCGCGACCGACCAATAGACCGTGCCGTCGGTCTCGACCCAGACCATCACGCCACGACGGGTGGGATTCTTGAACTGCTCCTGCGCGCCGCCGCGAGCCGAACCTGATGGACCTTCGGTCTGGTGCACGATGATGTTGCGCCAGGGATGGGCGGTCGCGACATCGCCCCACGGCGCCAGCCAGACGATCTTCAGGCCTGGAATATCGGGCGTGCCGCTGCTGCGCGCGAGCTTTGCGAGCTCGGAATCCATGGCAGCGGCAGGAACGATCAGCAGGGCGGCGAGAACCGCCGCAACGAGGCGAGATATCATCACAGGATCCAACAACGGACCCCAGCGTAGCAGACTTACGCGAATTTGCGCGCGGGTTCGACCGGCTCGGGCGAGAGCGGCGGGGACTGATCATAGATCGCAAAATCGTTCTTGCCGTGCTTCTTGGCGGCATAGAGGGCATGGTCGGCGTGGGCGATCAGCCTATCCGGGAATTGGCCGACGCCGCGATCCCATTCCGCAACGCCGATCGAAATCGCGATCGGGATGTCGTTGCCCGAGCAGCCGGCGGCGTCCTGGCGGCAGACCTCGAGGATGCGGCGGGCGATCAGCGCACCCTCGCGCAACGACGAGGACGGCAGCACGACGCAGAACTCGTCGCCACCGGTCCGGGCGAGCATGTCGCCGGGCCGGAGGCGCGTCTGCGCCATCAGGGTGAAGTGCCGGAGGCAGGCGTCACCGGCGGCATGGCCATAGGTGTCGTTGATGGTCTTGAAGCCGTCGAGATCGATCACCAGCAGCGAGAACGGCTCACCGCTGCGCTCCGAACGGGCGCATTCCTCGCTCAGCCGCTGCAACAGATGGCGGCGATTGGCGACGCCGGTGAGATCGTCGAGCAGCGCAAGGTCGGCGACCTCGTTGCGGAGGCGGTCCATCGCCATCAGCAGGAAGCCGAAATTGAGCGTCATCGACAGGAAGAGCAGCACCAGCACCATGACGGCATGGTTCTGACCGCGCGCGACTGCCGAGAAATCGCCGCCAAGCGCGTTGCCGACCGTACGGGCCACGAACACCGCGATCATGGTGAGGATGACGATGCCGGCAAGCCGCGCGCCGGGGCTGGCGCGGCCCTCCGGCGGCGACAACAGCAGGCGCAACGACAACACCAGCGGCCAGCCCTGACCGATGGTGTAGCAGAGCATTCGCAGCTGCATCTGGTCGAAGCCGAACTTAAAGAACATGACACCGCCGAGACTTGCGATCGCGGTCGCGGTCATAAGGCGCCAGGACGCCGGCCGATCGTAGAAACGCTGAATGCCCGCAGCCGCAAAGCAGCTCGCGGCAATGATGCCGGCAGCCCCGAACAGCAGCGGCACCACGGAATTGACGAACAGGCCGGTCAACGCCGTGATCGCGCCGGCTGCGCCGACGAAAGCCGACGCCATCCAGAACCGTGCAGCTTCGAATTTCGGATAAGAGCGCGTCACATAGGCCCAGATCAGACCGAGCGCCGAGAAGTTGACGACGAAGACCATCCAGAGCGTCGGTACGTTCAGCACGGCGTCCGCGATACGCGTAGCGTGCCGCCCCCCGTCTCCAGCAGAAGTTCGTCCATGACCCGCCCCCGCGTTCTTGCGGAGGATCATGCGCCGGTTGCGCTTAACGGAACCTCACTGCGATTGTCGAAAGCGCGCCCTTGGTTTTGGATTCATGAACGCAGCGTCTCGGTTATCGATCGTTAGGCACGTCGCCGGCGTCGAGGCGCGATCGCGTCGACGCCGACCGCGAAGCGGATTCGCGGGCCAAAATCACCTGAAAAGGCATCTGAGCTGTGGATAACGTGATGACGCAGATGTGACAGCGCGGGGCATAGACGCGCGAATCTGCTGAGTTTGTCAGCGAGGATGTTGCGAGGCTGGCCCTCCGCCGAGCGATCCTCGTGTCGCGTTTCACCATTAACCCTTAAGAGGATCCTATGGCTAAGAAAGCGAAGAAGGCGAAGAAGGCGACGAAGAAAAAGGCCAAGAAGGCCGCGAAGAAGAAGTAGCGCGGATGTTCTTTGCCCGGGTGGAGCATGCTCCGCCCGGGCGTCGGGCAAAGCTACAGGCTACAAGGCTAAGAGAGTTTGAAGATGGCGGGCGCGGGGCCCGCTTTTTTTATTGGCTACCGCTCGGCGAAGGCCAGCTTGGCACCCAGCAAGGCGAAGCCCGCCGCAAAGGAGCGGCGCAACCAGGCCATCACGCCGGGACGGGAGATGACGCGCTCGCGCACGGAGGCGGCGCAGAGGCCATAGATGACGAACACCACAAAGGTCATCGCCATGAACGCGCCGCTCAATTCCAGCATCCGCGCCAGCACATGCGCTTCGTCCACCGCGATGAACTGCGGCAGGAAAGCGAGGAAGAAGATCGAGAGCTTGGGGTTGAGGATGTTGATCAGGAAGCCGGTGACGATGACCCGGCCGCCCGAGCGTTCCTTGATCTCGCCGTCGACCGCAAGCGCCCCCGTCTCCCGCAGCGCCTGCCAGGACATGTAGAGCAGATAGGCCACGCCGCACCATTTCAGCGCGGCAAAGGCGAGCGCGCTGGTATGGAGCACGGCGGCAAGGCCGAGCATCGCAGCACACATGTGCGGCACGATCCCGAGCGTGCAGCCGAACGCCGCCGCCACACTGGCGCGCGAGCCGCGCGTCAGCGCCGCAGCCAGGGTGTAGAGCACGCCGGTGCCGGGCGACGCGACGACGATCAGCGAGGTGAGCAGGAAGGACCAGGACATGCCTCGTCCCTACCACCCCTGCCGCTTGCCGAGAAGTCACGACACGGTCAGCGCTGCAGCCGGGCGCGCCTCAGTTCAGCTGGGCGATCTCGGCTTCGCGCAGGACGTCCAGCGGCGCCCAGGGCTTGGCCCAGAATTTTGCGCCGGCGGGCAACGCCTGCACCAGGGGGCGGCCGGAGGTGACGACGACGTCGAGCTTCGGATTGCGGTCCTTGGCGACGTGCGCCAGCTCGACGCCGTTCATGCGACCGGCCAGCTGCACGTCGGTCAGCATCAGGCAGAGCGCGCCGGCGCTCTTGTCCAGCACACGCTCGGCGGCCTCCGCACTTTCGCACTGGATGACCTGGTAGCCGCTCTCCTCGAGCAGGAGGCAGAGCATCTCCCGCTGCATGAGGTCGTCTTCAACGATGAGGGCGGTGGCACGAAATGGTTCTGATTGTCCCATCGGCGGCTCCCAATGCTTGCCTCCGTTCAAGTAACGCATGTTAAAGATGGAGCGGGACAACGGTTCGGTTCCAAACTGAAAAAATGTACATTCTTGTTCCCGCCACGCGGGCTTGACGGGGGGCATCATGACAATGATTCGCGGCGCGGCGGCTATCACGGGGGCGGCCAGCGGCATCGGCCGCGCGCTCGCCATCGAATTCGCTCACCGCGGCTGCGACCTCGCGCTCGCCGATCGCGACGAGGCCGGGCTGAAATCGCTGGCCGCCGAGATCGGCGCACAGCGCAAGATCAGCGTGCATCGCATCGATGTCAGCGAGCCCGATGACATCGCGCAATTCGCGCGCGAGGCCATCGCTATGCATCCCGCGCTCAACATCGTCATCAACAATGCCGGCGTGGCGCTGATGGGGACGTTCGAGGAGATCGACCAGGCGCAGATGGACTGGCTGTTCGACATCAATTTCTGGGGCGTGGTGCACGGCACCCGCGCCTTCCTGCCGCATCTGAAGACGCAAGCACAGGGGCATGTCGTCAACATCTCCTCGATCTTCGGCATCTCGCGCCGCCGGGGCAATCAGCCTATGCGGCGGCCAAGTTCGCGGTGCGCGGCTTTTCCGAGAGCGTGCGGCATGAGCTCACGGTCGCTCGCAGCCCGGTGCGGCTCTCGGTGGTGCATCCCGGCGGGGTCGCCACCTCGATCGCGCGCTCCTCGCGCACCGGGGTCGGCGGCACCGACAATGCGCGCCGCGCCGAGGCGATCGACCGGTTCGAGCGTGCGGCAGGGACGACGCCGAAGGACGCGGCGCTGCGCATCATCAGGGGCATCGAGCGCAACGAGCCGCGCATCCTGATCGGCAACGATGCGAGATTCATGGACATCCTGCAGCGCTTCCGCCCGGGCACGTATTGGGCGCCGTTGCAGCGGCGGCTGGAGAAGATGGGGAAGGGGAAGTAGGTGGGGCGCAATAGCGGCGGCCTCACCCTCCGCTGTCATTCCCCGCGAAGGCGGGGAATCCAGTACGCCGCGGCTTCTCGGTTCAATCACGGCTGTCTCTGGAATACTGGATCGCCCGATCGAGTCGGGCGATGACAGCGAGTATGAGGCGCGGGCGCTCCGCCTCTCGCCCCTCTACTGCCCCACCAGCCGGTCGGCAAAATACCCGATCGTCTTGCGGTAGACCACCGCCCTGTTCCACTCGCGCATGGCCTCGAAATTGGCCGAGCCTTCGCCATAGGGCTGGCCCATCTTGAAGCCGTTCGAGTGCAGCAGATTCGCGGTCGAGGCGAGCACGTCGGCGACGCTGTGGCGGAGGTCGACATGGCCGTCGCCGTCGAAATCGACGCCGTATTTGATGTAGGACGACGGCAGGAACTGGGTCTGGCCGATCTCGCCGGCATAGGCGCCGATGAGGTCGCGCAAGGGCAGGTCGCCGCGCTGCACGATCTTGAGCGCGGCGAGCAGCTCGCCCTGGAACAGCTCGGTGCGGCGGCAATCATGCGCGAGCGTCGCCAGCGTGCGGATGACAGGCAGCTTGCCCATGTCGCCCTTGCCGAAATCGCTCTCCAGCCCCCAGATCGCGACCAGGATCTGCCGGGGCACGCCGAACTGCTGCTCGATGCGCGAGAGCAGCGCGGCATGACGCTGCAGCAGCGCGCGTCCGCCATTGATGCGGCCGGGGCCGACGCGGGTCGAGACATACTGCTCGAAGCTCTTGTTGAAGGTGTAGCGCTGGCGCCGATCGAAGGCGAGCACGGCGGCATCAGGCGTGATGCCGCTGAATGCCGCGCTGGTCACGGCGGCCGAGACGCCGGCGGCTTGCGCTTCCGCAGCCATGCTGGCGATGAAGCTGTTGAAGTCGCCGCCGCAACGCGCGGCCTCGGCCGAGCCGCCGACGAGACAAACCATGACGGCGGCGGCGAGAAGCGGTCTCAACATTCGAAAGATTCCTCATGGCATGGGCGCGAAACAGAAGGCGATCATGCCCGGGAACGCGGGCACGGTCAAAGCAGCAGGTTTGATCCGCATCAACGTGCCTCACGCTCCTGTTCATAAATTCGAGCAGACCGAGCGCCTGCCGAGGAGATCAGCCCATGACCGGAATCACCCTGACCACCGACCAGATCCGCAATGCACCGCCGGCGGTGCGGCAATGGATCGAGCAGGAGGTCATCACTTCGCTCGGCCTGACACCGCGGGCGCCTGCGGCCATCCCGGCTCAAGCCGCCCATCTCGTCGCCTGCAGTGTGGACGACGTCGCCGGCGTGCTCGAGCGCATCCGCGGCACGTTCCCGGCGGTGAACGTGCTGTTCGAATTCGGCCGGCCCGGCATCAATTACGGACAGCCCGCGGTGATGACGTTCCGCCTGATGGACATCCTGCACCACACCCGGCTGCAACAGATCGAGCAGGTCATGACCTGCCTCGAAATGATCAACCAGGCGCTGACCGTGGTCAGGAAAGACCCGTCCGCGCGGTTCTGCGGCTTCGACAATGAGGGCCATTGCCTGATCGCGCCGCAGACGCAGGCCAGCATCGCAGCGCTCTGGCAGGACATGATGGCGCGGCAGCAGATGCAGCAGACCAAGGCGGACGACCATATCGCGCCGGCGGCGTGAGGGCCTGGAGGCGCGCGACCAGCTGCGCAAACAAAACCGCAAAACAACCCCATGCACAGTAGGGGCCGAGCCACGACATGATGCTCTTTTTCCGAATTGCGGTTTGACCCGTCGGGCAAAACAGGAGTATGGTGTCAGCATCGCAGACTCCGGGCGCAGGCGCCTGCCCCACGACAATCCGGCGAGGCGTCGTGCGATCCACCATCATGCCCGACGACGCATGGGAGCCGGCACCGCATCCCGCCGCGCATGGTCGCAGGGCTTGATCCCGGTACCGCACGCGTTCTCGCTGCATTGCGAGAGCCAGGCCAACGAATCATTTCAATATCCAAGCATCTGCTTTCGAGATCACGGGAACCCGCTTGTGACATCTTCCGCATATCCGATGCGCCGGCTGCGACATCATCGCCATCACGATTTGCCTTGCCAGCATGGAGCACAAGCGATAGAGTTCTATCTCAGGTTGTCGCCCTGCCAGCCCCGGGCCGACGCTGAAGACCTCAAGATAAGCGGCGGGCTTATCGGCCCGCCGCTTCTTGAGGTGATGGGCCGCGCGCAGATATCAGGACGCTGCTGGCCGACAACAAGCCCTATCCATGAGCTCCGCCGGTATTCGGGTCGCGAAGAACATCGACTTCCGCGCGAAGTCATTTGACTGCGGCGCCCTGATCGACGACAAGCCGCCATGGCCAAGAAACCCGGAACCAACCCGAAAGGCGAGTTCGCCTTCTTCAACGTCGTCTACGAAGACGGCTCGCAACGCTCCAACCGCCGCGTGCCCAGCGAGCTGCTCGGCGGCCTCGACGGCGACGAACCCGCCCGCAACTTCATCAGAGAGCAGGACCGCGAGATCGCGGAAAAGAGCGGGCGGCCCGCGCTGGAGATCGAGCGGATCGAAAGGGTGGGAGCGAAGAAGAAGTAGGTAGCTTCGGCTCGGAGATTGGGCCCAACTGGTGCGGCATCGGAAGTCCACCTCTCCCTTGGGAGAGGTCGGATTGCTTGGTGCGCAATTGCGCACCTGAGCAATCCGGGTGAGGGTTTACGGTCTCACGGTGTGCAGCACCCCCTCACCCGATTTGCACCCGACGATGCTTCGCATCGCCAGGAGCAAATCGACCTCTCCCCGCTGGGGAGAGGTGTCAGAGTCCGCGGCCAATTAAACGAATCCAAGCCCCCGGCCGAGCGCTCACCAGCGCCCGCACCATTTATTCCAGGCAAACAGCAGGTCGGCAAACCGGTCGTAGACAAACCGTGTAATCGGCAGCACCACGCGATTGCCTGATAGCGCCGCAAGCCACCCCTCGCCCGGCGTCTTCAGCCACAGCGCAATCGCGACGTCAGCACCGACGATGAGCCGGCCGGCCGCATCGGTCGCATGCAGGCGGCGCCTGATGTCGTCGAGCGAGGCGCCAAACTGCGCCAGCGCATCTGGCTGCTCGTTGATGTCAGTGAATTCGACGGCACCGCTGCGCACCAGCGCCAACAGCTTGTTGCGCTGCCAGTCGATCCGGCATCACAGAAGGGGCGGCGGATGTTGTAATAGATGGTGAGGTGGGTCGGTATCGATGCGCCTTTCACGCACTAGTATAGTCCGAGAGAAAGCCAGATAAACCGCTTTGGCTGAACGCTGCCGATGCGTAGACATAAGAAGAGCGCCCGATATCGGTCCTCCGGATTGCTCGGTGGCCTCGACGGCGACGAACACGCGCAACTCGATTCGGGAGCAGGACCGCGAGATCGCGGCGAAGAGCGAGCGGCCGACGCTGGACATCGAGCGGTAAGGGCGAAGAAGAAGTAGGCTTCGGCCCTATCCAGGTCATTGCGAGCGCAGCGAAGCAATCCAGAGATGCGTCTGTCGGGATGGTCTGCAGAGCAGACCTGATTTGCTCAACCTGAGTTCTTCGCGTTTTGACCCGAATCGGACGTTTGGCGATCCGACAAGAGACGTCGTGCGAGAAACGTCGAACAGCTCGCTGCAAACAGAAGGGATGGCCTGCAGTTTAATGCAGCCTCACCCCCTCCATCCGGCCTTACCGAGACCGTCGACGAGATGCGCGTAGTCTTCTGGACGAAACCACGGAGCTCTGTTGCGGACATACATATCTAATGCCCCCGGTGCGCGCGAGACGGCCTTTTCCAGTTCTTCCTTCGCTTCCGCTGTGCGGCCAAGCTGGCCCAGCGCCGCCGCGGACCAGCGGTAGATCATCGGAAAATTCGGATACGATCGGATCAGGCGTTTTGCGGCCTCGATCGATGCCTCGTATTCGCCGCAGAAATATAAACCGCACGCAATGTGCAACAAGCGGACTGCCAGATAGGGATCGCGGGGGTCGAGCCTGATACACACGTTGAGAGCCGTGACCCCCTCCTTGGGCCGTCCGGCAAAGATCAGCGTCGCGCCTCGATGGCCATGCGCGATCGCGAGATTTGGACTCATAGAGAGAGCTCGCTCGATCTCCGCCAACGCATCGTCAGCCTCGCCGCGCGCTTGCAAGGCCCAGCCAAGGCACGAACGGGCTTCGGCATCGGCACCATCGAGCGCGACCGCCCGGCGGGCCAAGGCCTCCGCCGAGTGTTGCGCGTCTCGCAGGCCAATCTTCTGATAGAGCGCGGCCGCTTGCAGCTGGTACAGAGCGAGCGCGCTGTAGCTCCCGCTGAAAGTCGGGTCGAGATCGATCGCCTGTCTGAAGAATTTCTCGGCGCTCTCATCGTCCTCTGCGGTCGCTTTGCTCAGATGCCACAGGCCGCGCTGATAGGCGGCCCAGGCATCAAGGCTGCCCGGCGGCCTGCGCATGGCGCGTCGGAGCTCGGCGTCTGCAATGGCGGGGGCGAGCGCAGTCGTCAGCGCTTCGGTAAGCTCATCCTGCACGGCGAAAATATCTGCGAGATCGCGGTCGTAGCGCTCGGCCCATACATGATTGCTGGTCGCCGCCTCTATGAGCTGCGCGGTCACGCGGATCCGGCTGCCGGCCTTGCGCACGCTACCTTCAAGCACGTAGCGGACGCCGAGCTCGCGCCCGACCTGTCTCACATCAACCGCTCGCCCTTTGTAAGTGAACGACGAGTTCCGTGCGATGACGAACAATGAGGGATAACGCGATAACGCCGTGATCACATCTTCGGCGATGCCGTCGGAGACGAATTCCTGCTCTGGGTCGCCGCTCATATTGGTCAGCGGCAGCACGGCGACAGACGGCTTGTCAGGCAACGCGAGCGCCGGAATCTCGCGTTTGGGCGTCCCAGTCCGCGGGCCCGGGTCGATGATGATGCGGTAAACGTGGACGGGCCGGGCGATGTTCTTCAGAGTTTGCTCACCCGCTTCCTCAACGTCGAACGGCACCTTGTCGCGCGCGTGATTGAAGACAGTCTGAGAGATACAGATGCCGCCGGGTTCAGCGATACTCTCGAGCCGGGCCGCAATGTTGACGCCGTCTCCAAAGATGTCATGGGCTTCGACGATGATATCACCGATATTGAGCCCCACACGGAAGAGAATGCGCCTGTCTTCCGCGTCGTCGCAGGTAAGTTCGTTGATGCGGGACTGAAACTGCATGGCAGCCCGCACCGCTTCGACCGCACTTGGAAACTCAGCCAAAAACCCGTCGCCGGTGTTCTTCACGATGCGGCCGCCGTGCTGCGCAATTGCGGGCTCGACGCCTCCGGCGAGAAGGGCCGTCAGCTTGGCGTGTGTCGCCTCTTCGTCATTGTGCATGAGCCGAGAATAGCCGGCCACGTCGGCGGCCAAGATCGCTGATAATCTTCGCTCGACTCGGACCCGCTCTTGCACCATGGCCGCACCAGGCCCCACCGGCCCACCATACTCTAAACGGATCAGAGCACATCGCCAAACGCGCTTTGACGTTTCGGTCATGCGCTAAGTTGAAACGTCAACTGTGCTGACCCGGGGTGCGCCTGAGCTGACCAGCGGTGCGCACCAAATAGAGATCGAGTCCGGGCCGCCAATGTCGCCTCCTGTGAAGGATTTCGGATGCTGGCCGCCGCGGGCAGCTTTTGGACCCATGGCGGACATCACTCGCGCGGCGCTCAAGTGAGAAGTGCGATATCGCGCCACGTCAGACATGTCGCGGGTCGATTTCCGGGTGCGAGGCCAGGTACTCGATGTCGCTATGGGCAATGCCGATATCGTGCAGGTCGCGGCTGTTCATGCCGTACAAGGCGGCCCGCACCTTCTCGCGGCGGCGCTGTTTCTGAATCGCATTCCTTGCTCGCTCGATGAAATCTGTAACTTTCCGGGTCAGCACGGCAGGCTGTCCCAATACTGTCATCGTGCTCATGGCGGTCTCTCCTTGGGAGGGGCGGGCCAAAGGATGCCAAGGGATGGACGAGCGCGCTTTACCTGCTCCTTACATTTTCGTCACTGGCGGCTTAATCTTTGACCGATCGGCGTGTTGGAGCCTGATGTTCGGAAGTTACTTAGGGAAACAGTAGCTTGCGTTATCTCTTCGACAACTGCGCTTTGGATACCGACCGCCGCGAGTTGCGTCGCGGCGCCGAATTAGTCGCCGTCTCGCCGCAGGTCTTCGACTTACTTGAATACCTGATCCGCAACCGGGAGCATGTGGTCAGCAAGGACCAGTTGATCGAGGCCATATGGAAGGGGCGAATTATCTCTGAGTCGGCACTCACGACCCGACTGAATGCCGCTCGAAGCGCCATCGGCGACACGGGCGAGGAGCAGCGCCTCATCAAGACCCTTCCACGCAAAGGCTTCCGTTTCGTCGGATCAGTTCAGGAGGCGACAAGGCTCGAGGGCGAGGCAATCGGCGATGCTCCCGTGCAGGAGTCGATACCGGATCTTCCGTTCCCCGAGAAAGCCTCCGTGGCCGTTCTCCCATTTACTAATCTTAGCTCCGATCCGGAACAGGACTACTTCGCTGATGGAATGACCGAAGACATCATTACAGCGCTGTCTCGGTTCAAGGCCCTGTTCATCATCGCGCGCAACTCGAGCTTCACCTACAAGGGGCGTCTCGCCGATGTGAAGCAAATCGGGCGCGAACTTGGGGTGCGGTACGTGCTGGAAGGCAGCGTCCGAAGCGCACTCGGCCGCATGCGCATCACAGGCAAGCTCATAGACGCCGCGACCGGGGCACATCTTTGGGCCGACCGATTCGAAGGCGACCTGGGAAACGTCTTTGATCTGCAGGACCAGGTAACTGAGAGCGTGGTAGGAGCGATCGCACCGACGGTTGAAAAAGCAGAGATTGAGCGCGCGAAGCGTAAGCCAACAGAAAGTCTCGATGCCTATACGGTCTATTTGCGCGGGTTGGCCAAATTTTATCAGATAGATACCAACCGGCTGGCGATCGACGATGCATTGCAGCTGTTCAACAGCGCGACTGAACTCGATCCTGATTTTGCGGTCGCGTACGGCCGTGCTGCCTCTTGCTACGCGTATGGAAAGGGGAACGGCTGGTTTTCAGGCGCCGAGGAAGAGATTGTGCAAGCAGCATTGCTCGCTAGACGGGCCGCCGAGTTGGGCAAAGATGATGCAATCGCACTTAGTGGGAGCGGGTGGACTTTCGCCTACGTCGTTGGTGATTTCGAACAAGGTGCCGCCTTGGTCGACCGCGCACTTTTTCTCAATGTCAATTTGGCAGAGGCTTGGCACTTTAGTGGCTGGATTAAAAACTGGCTTTGCGAGCCGGACCAAGCACTTAATTGCTTTACGCACGCCATGCGTCTGAACCCATTGGATCGGCGGATAGCAGGCATGCGAACCGGGACAGCATATGCGCACTTCCTGCTGGGCCGCTATGAAGAGGCAGCGTCCTGGGCGGCAATGGCATTGCAATACAACCCAGAATTTCCCGCCGGACTGCGCGTCGCTGCGGCGAGCAACGCAATGGCCGGCCGACTCGAACAGGCACGCAAGGCCATGGCGCGTCTCCGGCAACTACGTCCCGCGCTCCGGGTATCCAACATCCGTGACCTGGTGCCTCATCGGCGGCCGATTGACCTTGCGCGATTTGAAGAAGGGCTGAGGAAAGCCGGGTTGCCAGAGTAAACTTGGTTCACTTGGGCAAACGCCTGATCGAAGGAGCGCAAGGTCCGCAATCGGGTCCATCGCTGCCGCATCCCACGGCCGAGGATATGTCGGCTGTCAGAGGTAGACCGGACCTAACTCAAGCCGGGCCAAACCGTCGCGATTGACCCAACTCAGACCTTCCAGAGTTTAGGAGATTGTCGCCGCCGTCCATCCGCCAGCGAGTGCCGTGCGGACCAGAAGATTTCCTAATTAATGGAGAGCACGGCTCGCCGACAAAGTGATAGGCTTTTCACCATTGCAGACATGGTCCTGGAGTACGGACACATGCGACGACGCGATTTTCTAGTTGGGTTATTGGGGACCGCAGGAGCAGGCGCCCTCTCGGCAGCTGAGCCCAACAAGGTCTATCGGCTGGCAGTTTGCAGCCAGGACGGAATGGAGAATTTCGCAAAGACGTTCTGGAGGGTTCTCTTCAATCGGCTGGCTCAGATCGGTTTTACAGAGGGCAAGAACCTGATCGTGGATAGATACGCCACGGAGGGTCGGCCCGAACGCTATGAAGAAGTCGCGCGCAAGATGGTGCAAACAAAGCCTGACGCAATAGCGCTTGGGTTTGATCACCAGATGATCCTGAAAGTTGCGAAGGAGACAACCACAATTCCGATCGTCGCCACGTTTGGCGATCCGGTGGCCGCTGGGATTGTAAAGAACATGGCAAAGCCGGAGCGCAATATCACGGGCGTTTCCTTAGATGCCGGAATTGAGATGCAGGGAAAGCATCTCGAACTTTTACATGAGGCAATTCCAACGGCATCGCGCATTGCCTATCTTTCCAACCGCGCAGAATGGGAGGGGGCTTGGGGACAGGCAGTTAGAGACGCCGGTCAGCGGTCGAAAGTTTCAATCATCGGCATATCAATGGAACGTTCGGCAGGAGAGCCGGAATATCAGCAAGCGTTCGAGACCATGGCGCAGCAATCGGTTCAGGCGCTCATGGCCAATGGACTTCCTCCCAATTCCGAACACCGAGAGCTGATACTCCGGTTGGCAATGAAATATGGCCTGCCCACCATTACTTGGTGGACGGACCTCGTCGAAAATGAGCCGGTATTTTTGGCCTATGCGCCAGATTGGCCATATTATTTCGGTCTCTGGGCAGATGATGTTGGCCAGGCTCTCAACGGAGTGGCACCGGCCGACATTCCTATCCATCAGCCAACGAAACTTATACTCGCAATCAACCTCAAAACCGCGAAGGCACTCGGCCTCACCATACCACCGGCATTGCTCGCCAGCGCCGACGAGGTGATCGAATAGGATGCGCGCGGATGTCGGGTTGTGGCCCATCGCTTCCATTAGGGCGTTGCGGCGAGATGTCCGGGATCGGGGGTAAAGCGGAAGCGCCCAGCGCTGTTGACCCATCTGGGGCATGGTCCGACCGGAGCTCAGGAATTCCGTTACTGGGGCCCAAGGAGGACATCCAGATGTCGGCTACGTGACACTCATCACATCCTGTAATCTCGGCGTCGGGTATCCCATCGGCTACGGGCTGAGGTTGGTCTTCATCGAGAGATTAAAGGGAACGACGATGCGCGATATTCGTGATCGGAATTCAATCAAACTGAATGACGAGAAGCGCGAGCTGACAATTGCAGAGCTCGACAGGATCGCTGGTGCTGGCGGCTACAGCGAGGCCGACCAAGCACTGTCCTCCCTGATAAAGAGCCTTCACGACGCCAGAAACTCCAATATCGGAAAGATCTGAGAAGAAGGGATTTCCGCGTTGAGACCGGCTCAAGTGGCGGCCTCTCTCATTTCGAAATGTCGCTTATTGGCCCATCGGCGAAGGTTGCGGCGGGCACGTCAGCAGTTGAGGCAGGACCGCAAATGTCGGAGACAAGCCAAAAGCGACGCGATTGACCCTGAACGGACATCTAGGAGAGCCCCTTCGCAGATCTGCAGTCAACATAAACCCTCGAAGCGGGCGAGCGCTTGCATCGGTCCAAGACCTGCGCAGGATCCAGGACCGATGCTGTTCTGCGCGCTCGTTTTGAGGCGAGTCAGTTGGGCGGGTTGACGCTCCAGGTATGCGCCTTGATGCGCAGGGCGGAGCCTTCCTTCTCGGCAACGAGCAGGAAGTTGCCGCTGATGTCCATCGTCTCCTTCGCGTCGGGCACGTTGATGTTGCCGGTCCAGGTGCCCTGCTCCCAAACCACGTCTCCTTCGGTCGAGCAGCTTCCTCCGTCGTGAATCTCGAGGTGGTTCCAGATCTTCATCGCGCCCTCGGCCCATGTCTCGATGCCCGCGCGTCCGGTCACGCTCGGTTCTCCGGCGGGAATGAGAACGGCATCTTCGGAAAACAAGGCCGCCCAGCGATGGGGGTCATGGCCGTTGACGGTCTCGGTAAACCTGGCGTTCAAGTCGGTAAATGCTCCGGAAAAACTCATAGTCGCCTCCTGTGTTGAGATTTGCTGGTGATTAGGCGCGCGCGGCGATTGCCTCCGGAGGCGCGGTTTCGAACAGCGCCGCCTTGTCGAACGCGGCCAGGATCCGGTCGAAGCGGCCGGCGATGACGTCGCGCAATTCCGGATGCGTCAGGATGTAGAGGTCGTTATCCGCGATCCCGGCCAACACGCGCTCGGCCACGAAGGCCGGATCGATTCCGGCGGCGACAAGGATAGCCATCTGAGGGTTGGCCGGCTCGTCGGACGGTCCGCCGAAACGCGATGGCCGGTTGCGGACACTGGTGGCGATGCGGGTTTGCACGAACGCCGTACACAGCACGCTGACCCCGATCTTGGTGCCGGCGAGCTCGGCCGCGAGGGTCTCCGTCACGGAGATCACGCCGGCTTTGGTCGCATTGTGCGGGCCCGTGCCGGGTTGAGCAAGCAGGCCAGCCAAGGACGCGGTGTTCACGATGTGCCCCCCTTCGCCATGCGCCTTGATGTGTGGCAGGAACGCCTGGATGCCATGGACCGAGCCCATGAGGTTGACGGCCGTGAGCCAATTCCAGTCCGTCTCGACGATGGCCTCGATGGGACCGCCGATACCGGCGCCGGCGTTGTTGCAGACGACGTGGACCTTGCCGAACGCGGCGAAGGTCTCATCCGCCGCCTTCATCACGGAGATGGGGTCGGACACGTCGCAGGCGACGGCCCGTGCATTTGCTCCGGAATCCCGGAGGTCGCGCAGGGCCGCGTCGAGCGCGCCTTCCTCGATGTCGGCGAGCATTACCTTCACGCCCTTCGAGGCAAGGGCGCGGGCCAAGGCGAGGCCGATGCCACTGGCGGCGCCGGTGACGAAAGCCGTTTTTCCGTCGAAGCTCTCGATCATTTCCCTTCTCCTCTCCGTGCTTGCTTTCTCCATCTGGTTCATCGGATTCAGGCGGACCACCACCATCCGCCGACCATGATGCGGTTCCTGAGCTCCACGGTTCGCGGAGCGCGCGGCGGAAGCGTCGCGACGAGTGCGAGCGCGCGTTTGAGGTGCGCCGCCGCCTCGACATTGTTACTGGCCGCGGTGGCACGGCCCGAGGCCGCGATGTAGAGCTCCACCGCCTTCTCGGTCTGGCCCGCTTCGGCGCAATGACGGGCCAGCGTCTCCGGCTGGCGCTTCGGGACTTCCGGGAAGTCAGTTTCGAGCACCGCGGCGATGCGCCCATGCAACCGCTGACGCCGGTCGCGCAGCATCGTGGCGTAGGCGGCGTCCTGCACCAGCGCATGCTTGAAAGTGTATTCGGCGTCGGGCGGCGCGCCGCGCCGGAAGATTAATTCGGCGCTCTCGAGCCGCTCCAGCGAGCGCTCTAGCAGCGCTGGCGGCAGTTCCGAGACGGCGGCGATCAGCTCATAGGAGAATTGCCGGCCGAGCGCCGCGCCCAGTTGGGCGAGATCGCGCGTCTCCGGCATTCGGTCGAGACGGGCGAGCAGAGAGGCGAGCAGCGTCTCCGGAATCGCCGTCCGCCCGATCAGGGCAGTCGCGATATAGGCGTTGCCGGCCTTCCTGACCAAGCCGCTCTTGAGAACGGTCTTGGTCAGTTCCTCGACGAACAACGGAACGCCGTCGGTGCGGTCCAGGATCTGGCCGGCGATCTCTCGTGGCAGCAGCCTACCGCCTGTGAGGTGGGATATGATCGCAACGCATTGGTCGGGCGCCAGCCGGCCGAGGCTGAGCAGATCCACGTGAGTGCGGTCGCGCCATGCCGGAACGAATTCCGGGCGGAACGTGATGACGAGGAGGACCCGCAGGACCGCGAGCCGGTCGACGAGGATGTCGAGCAGCGCACGCGTGGTCGGATCGCTCCAGTGAGCGTCCTCGAATATCATGAGCACGGGCCGCCGCGCGGCAAGTCCCTCGGCCAGCGTCAGCGGCGCTTCGAGAGTCTTCGCCCTACGCGCTGCGGGCGTCAGGTCGAGCGGCGGATAGCGGTCGCCGATGGGGATGCCCAAGAGATCGGCCAAGAGCGGAGCGGTCTCGGCGACCCGGTCGGTCGCCTCCGCGATGATGTCTTCGAGCTTGGCGAGGCGTTCGCCGTCGGTGTCGGTCCGGCGGATGCCGGCCGCATGATTCAACTGCGCTATCAGCGGGTGGAGCGCGCTGTCCTGATGATGCGGGGAGCAGAAGTAGCGCAATCGCGCATGCGGCTCCTGGGCGGAGCATTCAAGTAGTACCTGCGTCATGCGCGACTTGCCGACGCCGGCCTCTCCCGACAGCAGCACAACGCGGCCCTCTCCCGCTTTCGCCTGCTCCCAGCGGCCCAAGAGCAGCGCGGTCTCGTCGTCGCGACCGACGAGCGGCGTACTGGCGGCACGCAGTGCCTCGAAGCGGCTTTCGGCCGCGTCGCTGCTCAGCACCTGCCAGGCTCGCATGTCGCGGTCGAATCCCTTGAGCGCGACCGTGCCGAGATCACGGTATTCGAATAGCCCGCCGGTCAGGTCGCGAGTGCCGGACGCGATGACCACAGTGCCCGGCTTTGCCAGCGCCTGCAGCCTGGCGGCGAGGTTCGGGGTCTCGCCGACGACCGCCTGCTCCTGCGCCGCGCCAGTGCCGAGCAGGTCGCCGACGACCACCAGCCCGGTGGCGATCCCGACCCGGACCCCGAGCGGCGCGTTGGCGGGGGTCTCGAGACCCGGTACGGCCTCAACCAAGGCAAGGCCGGCCTGGACCGCGCGCTCGGCATCGTGCTCGCTCGCCTGCGGATAACCGAAATAGGCCAGCACGCCGTCGCCCATGTATTTGGCGATGAAGCCACCTTCGCCTTCGATGATCTCCGCGCAGCACCGGTGATAAGCGGCGACGACGGCACGCAGATCCTCGACGTCCAGCCTGGTCGACAGCGCTGTCGATCCGACGAGATCGCAGAACATGATGGACAGATGACGGCGCTGGGCGTCGTCGCGCGGCGCTGGTGCCATCGTCTTCGGACGGGCGCTCGACGTGACCGGCAGTTCGGCAATGTTCGCCAGCAGCTTGCGCCGGTGACCGAGCGAGACGCCTAGCTCCTTCAGGTCGCGATCTGTGAGATGGCAGAGGACGGAGAGGTCGATGTCGTGATCGGCGAACCGCGTCGCGTATTCGGGCATCCCTATGGCCGTCAACCATTCGGCAATGGAAGCTGGTTGGGACATCTCGACCCCGCCCATGCGTGCCCGGTTAGCGCGTCAGTTTAACAAAACCCTCATAAATAGCTACATGTCCGCCCGACGGTGCGTTCTCCCAACTACCGTTCGTGTACTTCTTGGCCGACATGGTTCGCCCAGCCAAGCTCTACCCGGTGATTGCTCGTCCCTCCACTTTACGAAGCCCGTTCTTGCGGCCGCGCTGTGGATGACCTCCACAGGGGAGGTGTCACGATTAGATTGCACCAACTGAGACAGCAAGGATGACCATCCACGTCGGTCCCGCATTCGTTTCAATGTCGCCTTTTGACACCGGAACGGACTCGTTGCGCGCTTCTATTCCGGCAGGCCGGCCACACGAAGCGCTTCCGCCAAGGGCTCGGCGATCGAAGGATGGAGGCCGGCGGCGGCGCGCATGCCACTGATGGTATAGCCCGGCTCCAGCTCCAGAACGCGCGCGGCGGCCGCCCGGGCGGCGTCGACCCGCCCAAGCTTCGCGTGTGTCGCCGCCAGCAGCATGTGCGCGTAGCTCCAGTTGGGGTTGGCCTGGAAGCACCTGCGCGCCGCCTCCGCGGCCCCCTCATACTCTGCGCGCTGGAAATGGCCGAACGCGATGGCGAATAGCGGGCCGAAGCTCATGGGGTCGAACGGGCTCAGACGGAGCGCTTGCTCGCCCCATTCAATGCCCCGATCCGCATCGCCGCCCGTGGCCATCACCACGCTGCCGAAGCCGTAGGCGAGCGAGCATGACGGGCTCAGCGCCAGCGCCACCTCGAACGCTCGAGACGCGGCTTCGCGGTCGTGCGCGACGAGGCCGAGGGCGAAGCCTCCGAGCGCCAGCGCGGTGGCGTCGTCGCGTCCATTGGCAATGGCCGCGTGGGCATGGCTCGCGGCGCCGAGCCGGTTCTCTTCGTGCGCGCCGCCGCGTACGAACAGGATTTCATGGCACCATGCGGCAAAGCCGTGCGCGGCAGCGTAGTCCGGCTCGAGGTTGAGCGCGCTTTCAAGCAACGGCAGCGCCTTCGCGGCGCGACCCGGCATGGCCGGATAGACGTCGGGGATGGCGCGGAGCAGCAGATCGTAGGCGTCGAGGTTGTCGGGCCGCTTTCGCTTGACACGTTCGACCTCCGCTTGGCGGAGACTTGGCTCGATGGCAGCGACCACACTTGTCGTAAGTTCGTCCTGGAGCGCAAAGATGTCATCAAGGGTGCGGTCGTAACGCTCCGCCCAGACGTGCCGGCCCGTCTCGGCCTCGACCACCTGACCAGTGACGCGCACGCGGTTCGATGCCTTGCGCACGCTCCCCTCAAGGACGTAGCGCACGCCCAGATCGCGCCCCACCTGCTTCACGTCCACGGATTTTCCCTTGTAGACGAAGCTCGAATTGCGCGCGATGACGAACATCCACTTGAGGCGCGAAAGGCCGGTAATGATGTCCTCGACCATGCCGTCGCAGAAATAGTCTTGCTCGGCATCGCCGCTAATGTTGGCGAATGGCAGCACGGCGATTGAAGGCCGATCAGGAAGTGCGAGCATCGCAGGCCCCGGGTTGCCTGAGGAGGCCGCATTGCCTGAGGAGGCCGTCTTGGGCTCGGAGCGCGTCTCGATCCGATAGACATGGACCGGTCGCGCGATGTTCTTGACGCTGTGCTCGCCCAGGTCGGCGAACCCGATGGGAAGCTTCTCACCGACGTGTTCGCGCACCGTGGCGCTGACGCAGATCTCGCCGGGCTCAGCGAGCGTCTCCAGCCGCGCCGCGACATTGACGCCGTCTCCGAAGATGTCGCCGTCTTCGACGATCACGTCGCCGACATTGATGCCTACGCGAAAGCGGATGCAATCGCTGTCGTCGAGGTTTGCGTTGCGATCTTTCATGCCCTGCTGCATCACCACGGCAAAGCGCACCGCATCGACGATGGATGCAAATTCGATGAGAAGGCCGTCCCCCGTCGTCTTTACGATGCGGCCCTGATGCTGTGCGATCAGGGGATCGATGAGTTCCTTGCGATGGCCTTTGAGCGCGGCCAGCGTGCCTTCCTCGTCAGCGCCCATGAGGCGCGAATATCCCACCACATCCGCGGCAAGGATTGCGGCGAGCCGCCGCGCAGTATGCGACTCTTCGCTCATGCGCTTGTCTCCAGCGCGACCCGTCAACACCCCGTGCCGTGGGCCTGACGAACTATGCCTTGACGCCCGAACTGGCGCAATAACAAGGAGTTCCTCAGGAACGAAATTCGTGAGGGACGACGACACCAGGTGGGAGCGCTCGTTATTCGCCTTTCCGCGGTTCCAACCACATAGATCCAGGCGGTGACAAAAACAGGCATGCATGAGTCCGCAAGTGGTCCATCTCGGAAGCCGGGCACCGTCCGCTCTTTCGTTGCTGTTGGAATAGAAGCGGTCATGGGTCGGGCAATCGCCTGGTGAGTACAAGCCGCAGCCTGGATTGCTTCGTCGCATCAGCGCAAAATTGCTTTGCAATTTTGTCGCTAGCTCCTCGCAATGACTTGGCGAGAGCCGGGTCAAACAAAAACGGCGGGCTGTTGGCCCGCCGTTTTCGTTCAGATGGATGCCCGGGTCGAGCCCGGGCATGACGGTCCGAGTTAGTTGTCCAAGAAGCTCCGCAGCTTCCTTGACCGCGACGGATGCTTCAGCTTCCGCAGCGCCTTCGCCTCGATCTGGCGGATACGCTCGCGCGTCACCGAGAACTGCTGGCCGACTTCTTCCAGCGTGTGGTCGGTGTTCATGCCGATGCCGAAGCGCATGCGCAGGACGCGTTCTTCGCGCGGGGTGAGCGAGGCGAGCACGCGCGTGGTGGTCTCGCGCAGGTTCGACTGGATCGCGGCGTCGATCGGGAGGATCGCGTTCTTGTCCTCGATGAAATCGCCGAGATGCGAATCCTCTTCGTCACCGACCGGGGTTTCGAGCGACAAGGGCTCCTTGGCGATCTTGAGGACCTTGCGGACCTTCTCCAAGGGCATGCCGAGCTTTTCGGCGAGCTCTTCCGGGGTCGGCTCGCGGCCGATCTCGTTGAGCATTTGCCTCGAGGTGCGCACGATCTTGTTGATCGTCTCGATCATGTGCACGGGGATGCGGATGGTGCGGGCCTGGTCCGCGATCGAGCGGGTGATCGCCTGGCGAATCCACCAGGTGGCGTAGGTCGAGAATTTGTAGCCGCGGCGGTACTCGAACTTATCGACCGCCTTCATCAGGCCGATATTGCCTTCCTGGATCAGGTCGAGGAATTGCAGGCCGCGGTTGGTGTACTTCTTGGCGATCGAGATCACCAGGCGGAGGTTGGCTTCCACCATCTCCTTCTTGGCCTGGCGTGCCTCGCGCTCGCCCTTCTGCACGGAGTGCACGATCTTGCGGAACTCGACGATCTCGAGGCCCGTCAGCGCGGCGAGCTGATGTACCTCGTGACGGAGGTCCTTGATGCGGTCCTTCTCGTGATGGACGAAGTTCTTCCAGCCCTTGGCCGAGAGCTTCGAAACGCGGTTGAGCCAGCGCGGATCGAGCTCCGAGCCGGTGTAGTTGCGCAGGAAGTCCTCGCGGGCGACGCCATGGCTGTCGGCGAGGCGCATCAGGCGGCCCTCATGCGAGACGAGGCGCTTGTTGATGTCGTAGAGCTGCTCGACGAGCGAGTCGATACGGGCCTGGTTGAGGCGCAGCGACTTCACCTCGACGATGATCTCGTCCTTCAGCTTCTTGTACTTGCGCTCCTGGTGCGGCGAGAGCGACTCGTTCTGGAGCTGGTTCTGGATGTCCTGCTCCTGAAGCTTGCGCAGCTTCTTGTAGCTGTCGGCGATCTTGTCGAAGATCTCGACCACCTTCGGCTTGAGCTCGGCCTCGATGGCCGCAAGCGACATCTGGTTCTCGAACTCGTCGTCGTCCATGTCGGACTCGGCGGCAGCCTCGGCCGGATCCTTCTCCTCGCCGGCCTCTGCGCCAGCGGCGGGAGCGGCGCGGAACGGGGTCGGTGCCGGGGGAGCTGCCGGCGGGGCCACATGCGCAGGTGCGCCAGCGACGGCAGCCGCCGCCTCGCCTTCGGCCGGCGCCTCTCCGTTCTCGCCGGTGGGACCTGCGATCATCGCGGTGTTCATGCCGCCCTTGGCGTCGGGACCGGCATAGGTGGCTTCGAGATCGATGATGTCGCGAAGGAAGATCTTGCCTTCGTTCAATTCGTCGCGCCAGATGATGATGGCCTGGAAGGTCAGCGGGCTTTCGCAGAGGCCCGCGATCATCGCCTCGCGGCCGGCCTCGATGCGCTTGGCAATGGCGATTTCGCCTTCGCGGGAGAGCAGCTCAACCGTGCCCATCTCGCGCAGATACATGCGCACGGGATCGTCGGTGCGCTCGCCCGGCTCGCTCTTCTTGACCTCGGTGACGGCCTTCTGGGTGACCTCGACGAGCTCGTTATCGGTCTCGTCGTCGGCCTCGTCCTTGTCTTCCTCGCCTTCGCTATCCTCGGCTTCGGTGACATTGATGCCCATGTCGGAGAGCATGGACATGATGTCCTCGATCTGCTCCGGCGAGGTCTGGTCGGACGGCAACACTTCATTGAGCTGATCGAAGGTCACGAAGCCGCGCTTCTTGGCCTGCTTGATCATCTTCTTCACTGCCGCGTCGGACAGATCGAGCAAGGGCGACGGCGCGTCCTGGGAATCCTTCTCGGGAGCGTCCGCTGCCTTGTCGTCTTTTTCCTTGTCCTTCGCCTGCAGCGTCTTTGCCTTGGTGGCCATCCATTGCTCCTAAACGCGTTTCATGCAGACGTGCGCTGCGCCTGCGTGAAATCACTTGAACCTGTTGCTCGACGCTCTCGCTTCGTCAGATCTCGACACGGAAAGGGCGGCGCGCACACATCTCGCCACCCCGACCTTTCTCTCGCCGGATTTGCCTAACGCTTCGTGAGCCTCTTTGTCGCGGCGGATGCAGGTGAAGTGCCAACAGCTGTTGCGCGGATTCATTCCTGACGCGTCTGTTCTGCCTGCGGCCGCGGGGGCCAAAGTGCTACAAGACCGTTAAGCCTCGATTAACCCTGTTTTTGCCGCCAAACCTTGGATTTGGCGAGTCTTTTAGCGACACCTAACCCGGCCGTCCGCATGAATCTTTCATCACACGCTCTTCTGGAACCTGCCCGACAGCTCGCCAAAACCCTCGATCAGGGCCTCGGTACCGTCGACCTCTCCTATCCGAGCCTTGACGTCACGCAGCCACGCCAAATTGGCCTCGCTGGGGTCCTCCCCCAAGGCCAGCTCGGCGTCTTTCAGCTCTCTAAGTAGTGAATGCCATTGCCGATGCAAGGCAACGAGCTGATGCCAGGTCGAGAGAACGTCGTCCCGTGCCGCCCCCTCACGGGCGCCCCACACCGCCGCGGTGGTGATGGCGCCCTCAACCCGTTGAAGAACCTGAGATAATCCACCTTTTTCGAGGTCGCCGCGCATCTTCTCGGCCTGCTCCTCGGGGTCCGGGGAGTGGTAGTGGTCGTTGACAAAGGCGCTGATAATGGCGGCCCGGAGCTTGTGGGCCTCGGGATGGGCGATCTCCAGGGCTGCCACCTCCTCGAGATGGTCATGCAGCAGCCAGGGGTGGTTGATCAGGCATTGCAGAATCAGCGCCTCCCGCCGGGAGATGGCGCTGCGCTGGCCGCGCATGATCGGGCTCGCCGCCAGCTGGGGGCTCGCCGCCTGGTAGGGGCCTGATGGCAGCGGCGCCGGGCCGGGCGGGCCGCCCCGGCGGCCTCCAAACCCTTGGCCGCCGAATCGATTCGCCTGACCGCCGCGGGGCTGGAACGGGCGGCCGCCGCCCCCCTGGCGGAAACCACCCCTGCCAGCAAAGCCGCCGCGCCCGCCGTCCGGCGAGAAGGTGCGCTGCAGCCGCTCGATGAACTCGTCGCGATAATAGCGCCTGACAACCTCGTCGCGGATGCCGTTCGACAATTCCCTGATGCGCGCTTCCAGCGCGGCGCGGCGCTCGGGCGTGGCAAAGTTGCCGCCTTCGAGCTCGCGCGACCACAGCATGTCGGCGAGCGGACGCGCCGCCGAAATCACCTCTTCCATCGCGCCGCGGCCACTGGTGCGCACGAGATCGTCGGGGTCCTGCCCCTCGGGGAGCAGCGCGAAACGAAGACTTTTGCCGGGCGCGAGAAACGGCAGCGCGAGATCGGCGGCACGATAAGCCGCCTTCTGTCCGGCGCGGTCGCCGTCGAAGCAGAGGATCGGCTCGTCCGCCATCTTCCAGAGCAGCGCGAGCTGGCTTTCAGTGAGCGCGGTGCCGAGCGGCGCGACCGCGCCTGCAAAGCCCGCGGTGACCATGGCGATGACGTCGACATAACCTTCGACCACGATCAGCGGACTGCCATCATGGGTGGCTTTGCGGGCGGTCTGGTGATTGTAGAGATTGTCGCCCTTGTGGAAGAGCGGCGTCTCCGGCGAGTTCAGGTACTTTGCCGGAACGTCCTTCTCCAGCGCGCGTCCGCCGAAGGCGATGACGCGGCCGCGCAAATCCGTGATCGGAAACATCACGCGATCGCGGAAGCGATCATAGGGTACGGGAATATCGTCGCCGGCAACCAGCAGCCCCGTTTCGACCATGTCCTCGACGGAGACGCCGAGCTTGCCGAGATGCTCCTTCAGCGCGAAGCGATCGGGCGAGGCATAGCCGAGGCGGAATTGCAATTGCGTCGCAGGCGAAATGGCGCGGTCGGCGAGATAGCCGCGCGCCTTCGCACCCAAGCGCGAGGCCAGCGTTTCCGCAAAATACTTTGCGGCGAGATCCATGACGTCATGCAGCGTGCGGCGCCGCTCCTCGTGCCGCGCCGCATCCGGCGTCACCGCCGGCAGCGGCAGCCCGGCCATGCCGGCGAGCCGCTCGACCGCCTCGCCGAACGGCACACCGTCGGTCTCCATCACGAAGGTGATGATGTCGCCGTGCTTGCCGGAGGAGAAGTCGTGGTAAAAGCCCTTCTGGTCGTTGACGTAGAAGGACGGCGTCTTCTCCTGCTGGAACGGCGACAGTCCCTTCCACTCCCGCCCCGCCTTCTTCAGCTTGACGCGCTTGCCCACGACCTCGGAGACCGAAAGCCGGGCGCGGAGCTCGTCAAGGAATTGGGGCGTGAAGCGCATGGCCATGGTGTAGCGCGAACCGGGGTGAGTCGGGCGAAGGATCTGGGATATAGGTGCGGGGCGGCCAGAAGTCAGGTTTAGCTGGGTTATCCTGACTATTCGACCTATGCACAGGGGCGGTCATTCCGGGGCGATGCGGAGCATCGAACCCGGAATCCATTTCTCCAGCATTCCCGCGGGACAATGGATTCCGGGCTCGCGCCAAGGGGCGCGCCCCGGAATGACGGGAAAAGCTTGAACCCCGCCCGGTTCCACGCTTCGATAGCGCCATGTTCAGGACCTTTCGGGGTGGCCAGAGCGGGGGCTGGCGCGTGACTTCGATGTCGCCTGTGACGGGCGAGCCCCTGCCCTTCATGCCGGCGCTGTCGGTGACCGACAGCGACGCCGTCGCGCTGCCGGTGGTGCCCTCGCGCAATGCCTGGCGCCTGATCGGCGTGCCGAGCAGCCTGCGCTACACCGAGCGAGCAGAGAAGCAGCAACTCGTCGCCATGCAGGCCGGCCTCGGCCGGCTGGAAGCGACGAGCGCGGCGCTGATTCCGATCCGCAAATCGCAGGCCTGGTGGGATCTCACGCAAGAGGAGCGGCGCAAGATCTTTGAAGACAGGTCGCACCATATCGCCAGCAGCATGCGTTTCCTGCCCGCGATCGCGCGCCAGCTCTATCACTGCCGCGACCTCGGCGAGCCCTTCGATTTCCTGACCTGGTTCGAATTTTCCCCCGCGCATGCCTCGCTGTTCGAGGAGCTGGTGGGGATGCTGAGGCGGACCGAGGAATGGAGCTATGTCGAGCGCGAGCTCGATGTGCGCGTGGTGAAGGAAGTGCTGTCGGCTTAATGGTCAAGAAAGCGGCCGGACTCGATGTGCGGCAGGCCGGTGACCGGCCAGTTGTAGACGTAAGTCCAGGCCTTCTCCGCAACGCCATCCGCGCCGGTGACTTCGATCAGCTGCCGCAGATATTCGGTCGGCTCCGGAAAGCCTTCGCCGCAGGCCTCGTACATGTCGAGCTCGCGCAACAGCTCATCGCCGGCGCGCAAGGCGAACAGCTCGCCATGCACGATATCCGATGACACCTCGGACAACAGCAATCCCGGATAGTGCTTCGCCAGCACGAGCCGGCCGCGGCAGGTGGCTTCACCGAGGAAATCCGCATGCTGCGAGAGCAGCCGCGCCATCGGATGGTCGAAGCCGCGCATCAGGGTGCCGTAGACGAAGAGACGGTCGGAGGTCATGGGGTGTCTATAAACTCTCCACGCCGTCATTGCGAGGAGCCCGCGACAAAATTGCGAAGCAATCCAGAGTCCCTCCGCGGAAACAGCCTGGATTGCTTCGCTCGCAATGACGAAGGAAACAGCCCGTCTACGCAACCGCCGCTTCCAGCTCCTCGGCCGCGACCACCTTGACGCTGACATCCATGACGTCGAACGCATCCTGGGTGCCGATATAGATGCCGTGCAGCGGGATGGCCTGGCGCGGGTCGCGCGCGACGGCGACGCGGATGAGGTCGCGGGTGCCGACGATGCCGTTGGTCGGATCGAACTCGATCCAGCCCGCGCTCGGCAAGTAGACCTGCACCCAGGCATGGGTCGAGCCGCCGCCGACATGGTGCTGCGCGATGTCCTTGGGCACGAAGACGTAGCCGGAGACGAAGCGCGCGGCGATGCCGAGCCGGCGCAGCGCCTCGATCATGAACAGCGCGTAGTCGCGGCAGGTGCCGGTGCCCCGCAGCAAAGTCTCGCACGGGCTCTGCGTGCCCGGCGCGTGACGCCTTTGGTATTTGAACTGCTTGCGGACGGCGTGGGTGATGCGGCTGAGGATGTCGAAGGTTGGCGACGGCGCATTCTCGTCGAGAAAGCCGCGTGCCCATGCCGCGATCCTGCCCTCGGGATCGGGATATTGCGCCGTGATGTACTGGACGAGATCGGGCAATTCCGCATCGTCATAGGCGAACGGATAGAAATAGGCGGGATCGTCGGGCGTCAGCGCGAACTCGTCCACGGGATTGTGCTCGACGGTGACGTGCCAGTCGAACACCAGCCTGTCCGCGCGCGCGTCGAAATCGGCGATCGCGACCGAATTGCCGAACACATCGTGAATCCAGCGCAGCGACATCGGTTTCGGCGAGATATCGAGCCTGGAATCGAGCACGCGCAGATCATGGCCGTCGCTCGGACGCAGCATGAATCTGTGCTCGCCGAAGGCCACGGGACGATAGTAGCGATATTCGGTCTTGTGATGAATCGTCAGCAGCGGCATCGTCGGGAGATCAAGGTGATGTTGGGCAGGCCCATTGTTAATGTTTGCCCAATGTCCGGGGCGACTGCTTTTTCCACAGGCAATCAGGAATGGCTTTCAACACAGCCGAGGCGACGGATCAACTACTAGGCGACGGCGATATTCCGCCAGTGCATGAGGTGAATGCAGAGGGCACATCGCCCTTTTTGCTCACATCGGACCATTACGGCCGTAGTCTGCCGCGGGCGCTCGGCGATCTCGGTGTATCGGAAGACGAGCTAACGAGGCACATCGCCTGGGACATCGGCATCGCCGGCGTCTCCGAGCGGCTGGCAAACATGCTTAACGCGCATCTGATCGCACAGCGCTATTCGCGGCTGGTGATCGACTGCAACCGTCCACCCGCTGTCGCGAGCTCGATCCCCGTGATATCGGAGGCGACCGCGATCCCGCGCAACGAAGGAATCTCGGACGGTGAGCGCGCGGCACGGCGGCGCGAGATTTTTCAGCCCTATCATGATCGCATCGATGCGGTGATCGACGGCCGGAGCCGCGCGAAGCGGCCGACGGTGCTGGTGTCGCTGCACAGCTTCACGCCCGTCTATGCGGGCGTCGCCCGGCCCTGGCACATCGGCGCGCTGTACAATCACGACAAGGTGCTGCCGCAGCTGCTGCTGAAACACTTACGCAGCGAGGGCGATCTCGTCGTCGGCGACAACGAGCCCTATGCGGTGAGCGATCTCAGCGACTACACCATTCCCGTTCATGGCGAGGCGCGCGGTCTCGTCAACACCGGCATCGAGATCCGCCAGGATCTGATCGCGGATCAATCCGGCCAGCAGCAATGGGCGGAGCGGCTGGCAAGGATCTTTGCGGAGATCGAGGCGGAGCTGAGACCGGCGCTGCTGGTCGGCTAGCATGCTCATTTGGCCCGGATCAGCGCTAGCCAGATTCCGCCGCCGATCATGAAGCCGCCGGAGACGCGCGACACCAGGCGGGTGCGGCGCGCCGAGAAGAAGCCGCGGACCTGGCCGGCAAGCAGCGCGTAGATGCCGTCGGTCAAGCCGGCCAGCACCATGAAGGTGATGCCAAGCACCAGGACCTGCGACAAATGATCCTTGCTCATGTCCATGAATTGCGGAATGAACGCGCCGAAGAACACCAGCAGCTTCGGGTTCGACAACGCGACGACGAAGCCCTGCAAGAGGAAGCCACCGCGCGGCGGAGGCGGCGGCGCGTCGGCGTTGACGCCCTCGACCGGCGAGCGGATCAGCTTGATGCCGAGCCAGACCAGATAGGCCGCGCCCGCAAAGCGCACCCAGTTGAACCAATAGCCCATCGTCGCCATCAAGGTGGTGAGGCCGACCGCAAGGATGCCGATCACGATCAGCAACCCCATCTGCACGCCCAGAATGTTGGTCAGCGCCGAGCGTGTGCCGTACCGCAGGCCGTTGGCGATGACGAGGGTCACGATCGGCCCCGGCAGCAGCGCCAGCGCAATGCAGGCAGCGATAAAGGCGAGATAGGCTTGCATGGACATCATGGGAGGACTCTGCGCGATGGCGTTTGCAGCTATTAATGCATGAGAAGAGCAGGAACGGAAGTCATCACTGTGTGACACAGAGGCCCTGCAATCAGGGGTGTTATCACCCGCGAAGGCGGGTGATCCAGTACGCCGAGACCTTCATGAGATACGGAGAGGTTGCGGCGTACTGGATACCCCGCCTTCGCGGGGTATGACAGCAGAGGTGGTGGAAGCACCGCGCCGCATCGTCAATTTTTCGGCAAGCCGGCAACGGCGCGCGCGGGGCCGGTCAATTCGATGATATGCAGGCCGGTGTTGGCGCGATCGACGATGTAGATGTAGCCGCGGTCGTCGGTTTCGACATTGTTGGTCTGGATCGCGACCTTGCAGCGCTCGCCGCCCTCAACAGGAATGCAGCGCTTGTCGGTGGCGCTCGTGATCGCCGGGATGAAATAGCCGACTTCCCTTGGATGATAGGGATCGCGAACGTCAAGCGCGCGAACGCCGGCATTGAAGAAGGCGATGAAGGCCATCTTCTTGTAATAGACCGGCGCCATGCTCTCGTTCGAGGAGTGCGAGCCGAAGCGGCCGCCGCGCTGGCAGAACTTTCCGCTCGCCTCCGGCACGGTGTAGCTCGAGATCATCATCGGCCGCGCCTCGGTTGTGACGTCGGCGAACCACACCATCTGCCTCGCCTCACCGCATTCGTTGAGGATCGCCTCATCCACGATCATGACGATGTCGCGGGTCTTGCCGTCCTTGTCCTCGGCAAATTCCGCCACGGGCATGTCGAGCATCGGGAACGTGGTGTGCGCGCCGTTGAAGGCGGACATCGGCAGCCGCGAGATCTCCGGAAAGCGCAGATTGTCCGGCGTCGGCTCCTTCGGCCCCGTCAGCAGCTTCTCGCGATCGACGATCTGCAGGATGCCGCCCTTGTTGGTGCCGTAGCCGAAATAGACGCGGTTGCCGTCGGGCCCGGTCGAGATCGGTCCGTGCAATTCGGTCGGCACCGCGCCGGTCGAGCCGGGCTCCTGGCCGGGCAGGCCGAAATCGCGGATCTTCTGCGGATGCGCGGGGTCGGAGAGATCGTAGACCTGCGTCATGCGCCGCGTGCGCCAGTCCGGCGCGCCCGAGACGAGATAGGCAATGCCGGTGTCGCATTCCCACCAGCTCTTGTGCGTGTCTTTCAGGCCGCCAAGACGCGTGATCATCACGGGATTGGCGGGGTCGGCGACGTTCCAGATCTCATGCGCCTCGCTGCCGAAGGTGCGCAGCATGTAGACCGCGTTGGGATCGCCCTTCGGCAAGGTCTTGCCGTCGCACACGCGCACCATCTGCGCGCCGCCGGATTCATATTTGCCCGGCTGTCCCGGCAGGTGCCTGAGATATTTGGGATGCGCGGGATCGGTGACGTCGAGGATCGAGGTGCCGTTCGGCTCGGCATTGCCCGTCATCGGATTGACCGGAGCCGGCACGTCGTCGGTGCCGCCGTGGTGGCCGATATAGGCGATCCAGCGGTCGCCCTGATGATGGATGGTCGGCTGATAGGCGCTGCGGGCCTGAAGATCGTTGCTGCCGACCAGCTTCATGTTCGATGCCTCGGGCGGCGCACCGATGGTCTGCTTCTGGGCGTGAACAGAAGCGCTGCCGGCGAAAAGGACGAGGGCCGCAGCAGTCAGGACGCAACGGAACATCAAAGCCCTCCCCGGAACCAATCTGCGCTGGCTGAGCTTCAACGCTAGCACGGCCGCTCGCACGCGCCAAAGACACCATCTTGACATGCAACCATTTAGTTGCATATTATCGCCGCCATGGATGAGGTCTTCAAGGCGCTCGCCGATGCGTCGCGACGGTCGCTGCTGGACCGGCTTCACGCCAGGAACGGCCAGACATTGAACGAGCTTTGCGAGGGCCTGGCGATGACGCGCCAGGCGGTGACGAAACACCTGGTTATCCTGGAAGAGGCCAATCTGGTTACGACCATCAAGCATGGCCGCGAGAAGCTGCACTATCTCAACCCGGTGCCGATCCACCAGATCGGCGAGCGTTGGATCAGGAAATTCGAGCGCAGCAAGCTCGCCGCACTCAGCGAGTTGAAACGCCAGCTGGAGAAGCGTGATGAGTAAGCCGCAATTCGTCTAGTCACCTATATCCCGCGCGCAGCGCTCAACAAGGGATTTGATGCGAAATGAACCTCGACAACTTCCAGCCCCTGACTGTCTACAGCATCTACATCGCCGCCACGCCGGAGAAGGTGTGGGAGGCGCTGACCTCGGCCGAGTTCAGCAGGCAATATTTCTTCGGCAATACCGTGGAGGTCGAGCCGCGGCTCGGCGGCGCCTTCATCGTGCGGACACCCGACGGCGCCCTGCATATCAGCGGCGAGGTGCTCGCTTACGATCCGCCGCGCAAGCTGGCGGTGACCTTCAACGTCAACTGGCCCGAGCTGATCGAGAAGCTGGGGCCGACCCTCGTCACTTACGACATCGAGCAGGTCGGCGACGCAGTCCGGCTGACCATGAGCGAAGGCCACGATCGTCCGCTCAGCGATGACATCCTGTCCGGCGGACGGTCGGGCTGGCCAGCGATCCTGTCCAGCCTCAAGAGCTTGCTCGAGACCGGCAAGCCACTCGTCGTCAAGCTCGGGCCGCCACAGCGGATGCTGGATGCGCTGAAGGCGATGGGGATCAAGACGCCGTAGGCCTGACCTTGTCATTCCGGGGCGCGCGGAGCGCGAGCTATGGTGCGCAATTGCGCACCTGAGAATCCATCGCGCAGCAGAGTTGGTGGAACAATGGATTCCGGGTTCGCCCTGCGGGCGCCCCGCTAGCCTGGCACTGGCACCACCAAGCGCCGGTAAAGATGCCATGTCGCATGCCCGAGCACCGGCAGCGTTACCACCAGGCCGAGGAAATACGGCAGCGCCGACACGATCAGCAGCATCACGATGACGGCGGCCCAGCCGACCATCGGCAGCGGACTGGTCACCACCGCACGCACGCTCGTCACCATGGCGGTGACGAAATCGACCTCGCGATCGAGCAGCAGCGGAAACGACACCACGGTCAGTGAAAACAGAATCAACGACAACGCCGCGCCGACTGCATTGCCGATCGCGAGGAACAGCAAACCCTCATTGGTGGTCAGCACCACCGTCATGAATTCCTGCAAGCTCGAGAACGAGGCGTGCAGGCCCAGCAACAAAGCGATCAACAGCCGCACCTGGTACATCCAGATCACGAACACGAACAGCGTGACGAAGGCCATCCAGCCGATTTCGCTGCGCGAGCGTATCGCGGACCAGATCGCACCGAAAGAGACGGGCTGGCCGCGCTCGCGGCGGCGGCTCACCTCGTAGAGGCCGATGGCCACGAACGGCCCGATCAGCGCGAAACCGGCGGCCAAGGGATAGACGAGATAGACCATGCCGAAGGCGGTGAGGCAGAGCATGATGGTGATGCCGCCGGCGGCGTAGAGCGCGCCGAAGCAGAGCCCGTAAAGCGGCAGCGCCTGGAAATCGCGCAGGCCCTCCGCCAGCGCCTCGGCGATATCGGTCGCCGCAACGGGGCGCACCACCGGATCGACCTTGCCCGAGATGGACATCAGCTTCCTCCGCGCATCGGCGCGATCTTTTGTCGCGCGCAGGCCGCGATATTAGCGTCACTGCGCCCGGGCGCAACTTGACGCCGGATGGCGGAGCGATTGTAGCGTCGCCGCGATGCACGCGTGACAAAATCTTTAGCGTTCCGGGCAATTTCGCGTCGATGCCTATGGACGGGGCCGACGATCGTGCCGCAAATTGTACCTCCAAACATATACACGCGAACAGCGGACCGGCCAATCGATGAGCCTGCGTACCCGGTTACTGATCCTCGTCATCGCGGCCATGCTGGTACCGGCGAGCCTCGTCGGCTTGCGCTTCGTGCAGAACCGCTCCAGCGAGATCAACGCTGCGCTGGCCAATCTTGTTGCCTCGGCCGATGACATCGCGAGTGATCTCGGCGGGAAGATCCAGGGCACGGCCCAGCTTCACTATGGCCTTGCTCGCGCCCGCGACCTCGACACAAGCGACAAGGCGGCATGCTCTGCCTTCCTGTCCGATGTGCGCGAAGAATATCCGCAGTTCACGGGAATCCTGACGATCAATCCGGACGGCAGCCTGTTCTGCGACTCGCTCCGGACCAACCGCAGGCTCGATCTAAATGACCGTGCCTATTTCAAGCAGGCCAAGGTCTCGCAAGGAGCCGTCGCGGTGGAGCCGGTGTTCGGCCGCCTGACGGGACTATCGGTCCTCCAGATTGCCTATCCGGTGCGCTCGGACGCCGGCGCGCTGAAATTCATCCTGCTTGCCTCGTTCAACTTGAACAAGTTCGCGGAGTTTCACGACAGGCGCTTGCTCGCCGAAAAGGAGATCCTGTTCCTCGACAGCAAGGGTACGGTGCTGGTGGCCCCCACGCGCGGCGGCTGGAGCGATCCGATCGGCGCCTCGATCGCTGGCTCTGATCTGTTCCGCTTTGCGGCAGCGGCCGACGGTGAACCTTCTCGCGAGCTCACCGATCGCGACGGCCGCACGCAGGTCTGGGCCGTCGCCCGGTCGCCGTCGATCCGCAAGGCCGGCCTCTATATCCTGGTCGGGCGCTCCAAGGACGGGCTGGTCGCCGCCGCCAACCGCCGGCTCTACGAGGATCTGGCGATCCTCACTGTGGCCTCGCTGCTGCTGCTCGCCGGTGTCTGGATCCTGGCGACGGTCAGCGTCGGGCGCCAGGTCGGCCGGCTTGCGGCGATGGCCAAGCGGCTCGGGCTCGGCGATCTCAGCGCACGGATTCCACCGCCGCATCCGCGCGGGGAGCTTGGTGGGTTGATGATGCTGCTCAACGGCACCGCCGAGTCGCTCGAGCAGCAGCGCGCCGCCATCGCCGATCTCAGCCACAAGCTCAGCCAGTCCCAGAAGATGGAGGCGATGGGCCAGCTCACCGGCGGCGTGGCGCACGACTTCAACAATCTCCTGACCGTCATCCTGGGCAACTCCGAGCATCTCGCCGACCGGCTGGCGGACGACAAGGAATTGCAGCGGATCGCCGCCGATATCGCGACCGCGGCCGAGCGCGGCTCCGACCTGACGCGCAGCCTGCTTGCCTTCGCGCGCAAGCAACCGTTGCGGCCGCGCGAGATCGACATCGCCGAGCAGGTCGTCGGCATGGAGCAGTTGTTGCGGCGATCACTCGGCGAGCACATCGAATGCGGCTTTGCCTTTGGAGCAGATCTGTGGCGGGCCAGCGTCGATGCCGGCCAGCTCGCAACCGCCCTGCTCAACCTCGTGCTCAACGCGCGCGACGCGATGCCTGAGGGCGGCAAACTGACGGTCGAGGTGCGCAACAATTCGCTCGGTCCATCCGATCTCGACGTCAACGGCGAGCCGCGGCCCGGCGACTACGTCATGGTGGCTGTGACCGATACAGGCTGCGGCATGGCCGATGATGTCGCGAGCCGCGCGTTCGAGCCGTTCTTCACCACCAAGGAGGTCGGCAAGGGCACAGGCCTCGGCCTGAGCATGGTCTACGGATTTGCGCAACAGTCAGGCGGTCTGGTGCAGCTACAATCCGAGCCGAAGCAAGGCAGCGTCGTCAGGCTATTCTTCCCGCGCATCGTTGCAGCACACGACGAAGCCTCGGCTCCGGCAGAACCGATCGCGGTCCCCGACGGACGCGAGACTATTCTCGTCGTCGAGGATGACGACATGGTGCGCGCCTATGTCGAGAATGAGCTGCGAACGCTCGGCTACCGCGTCATCACGACGTCGAACGGGCCCGCGGCGCTGGAAGTGCTGCAAAAGCCCGGCGACGTCCATCTGCTGCTCACCGACGTCGTGATGCCCGGCGGCATGTTCGGGCCGGAGCTTGTGCGGCAGGCGACGGCGCTGCGGCCCGGTCTCAAGGTGCTGTTCACCTCCGGCTACAGCCAGAATCCGGTCAAGATGCCCGACGGCGTCGACGCCCGCATTCTGACCAAGCCGTTCAAGCGGCAGGATCTTGCCGCGATGCTGCGGTCTACACTGTCGGCGCCGCCGCGCTAAAATACGCTCTAACCTCTCGCCCGCAATTCGCGCCGCAGCACCTTTCCTGTCGCCGTCATCGGCAAGGTCTCGGCGAATTCCACGTAGCGCGGATATTCGTGGGCGGCGAGTTGCACCTTGACGAACTCCTGGATTTCGCGCGCGAGCGCATCGTCAGCGGCAAAACCCGGGCGCAGCACGATCCAGGCCTTGATCGATTCGGTGCGGATCGGATCGGGAATGCCGACCACCGCCGCCATCGCCACCGCCGGATGCTTCATCAGCGTGTGCTCGATCTCGGACGGGCCGACGCGATAGCCGGCCGTGGTGATGACGTCGTCCTCGCGGCTGACATACCAGAAATAGCCGTCCTCATCCTGCACGCCGAGATCGCCGGTCAACAGAAATTCGCCGGCATATTTCTTCGCTGTCGCGTCCGGGTTGCGCCAGTATTCGAGCATGGTGACGGGACATGGCTGGCGCACGCCGATGATGCCGCGCTGGCCGCGTGGCTGCTCCTCGCCCTTGTCGTTGACGATGCGGACGTCGAACCCTGGCGTCGCCTTGCCCATCGAGCCGGGCCGGATCGGAAACAGATTGGAGTTGCTGCCGATCACCAGATTGCACTCGGTCTGGCCGAACACTTCGTGCGCATCGACGCCGAAGGTGTCCCGCACCCAGCCGAGCAGCTCGCCGCCGAGCGATTCACCGCCGGTAAAGATGCTGCGCAGCTTGACGCCCGCGTGTTTCACGCCCGCCTGTCGCATCAGCTTCAGCGCGGTCGGCGGCAGGAAGACGTTGCGGACGCCGAGATCGGCCATCATCTGCATCGCCGCCTGCGGCTCGAATTTTCGCGCGCGATGTCCAACCAGCGGAATGCCGTGATACCAGAACGAGAGCAGGCCGTTGATGAGACCACCGATCCAGGCCCAGTCCGCCGGCGTCCACATCAGATCGCCAGGGCGCGGCAGGAAGTTATGACACATCTCGACATTGGGGAGATGGCCGAGCACGACGCGATGCGCGTGCAGCGCGCCCTTTGGGTTGCCCGTTGTACCCGACGTGTAGATGATCAGCGCTGGATCATCGGCGGATGTGTCGACATTCGCAAAATCTTCGGACGCGGTTTCGATTGCCGACCAGAACGGTTTCGCGCCGGCGTGGACGGCACCGCTCGTGATGTAGATGTCCTGCAGATAAGGCAGCCGATCGCGGATCTTGGTGAGCTTCTCCCAGCCAGCCTCATCGGTGATGATCGCCTTCGCTTGCGAATTCGACAGGCGGAATTCCAGCGCATCCTCGCCGAACAACGCGAACAGCGGGATCGAGATCAGCCCGGAGCGGAACGCCGCCATATGCGCGATCGGCAGCTCCAGCGACTGCGACAGGAATACCGCGACGCGATCGCCGCGGACTAACCCGTCCGCCTTCAGCACATTGGCGAAGCGGCGCGACATCTCGGCGACTTCGTCGAACGAGGTGCGCGTGGTGGCACCGTTTTCGTCGACATAGACAAGCGCAAGCCTGCCGGTTCCGTCGGCATGGCGGTCGCAGCACGCATCCGCGATGTTGAAGCGCGCTGGGATGTCCCAGCGGAAGTTGCGGTAGAGCTCGTCGTAGGTTGCGGCTTCGGTGAGCATGGTCGTTTCCCGGCGGCGGCGTCATGGCCGGGCTTGTCCCGGCCATCCACGCTCTTGTTTTTGGCGACACTCTAAAGCCGTGGATGCCCGGGACAAGCCCGCATGACGCTCCATTCGATGTCATTCCGGGGGCGTGCGGAGCACGAGCCCGGAATCCATTGATCAACAGAGTTGGTGGCACGATGGATTCCGGGTTCGACGCTTCGCGTCGCTCCGGAATGACGGCCTAGCCCGACAGCGCCGCCTTCACCAACCCGCTGGCCTTGCCAAAATCCATCTGTCCCGCGTACTTGGCGCGCAATACCGCGATCACCTTGCCCATGTCCTTCATGCCGGCAGCACCGGTCTCGGCGATGGCATCGGAGATCGCCGTCTTCACTTCGTCCTCTGCCATCTGCTTCGGCAGATAGGCCGAGATCACCGCGATTTCCTCGCGCTCCTGTGCGGCAAGCTCGGCGCGGCCGCCCTTGTCGTAGAGCTCGACCGCCTCCTGGCGCTGCTTGATCATCTTCTGCAGCACGGCGAGCAAGTCGGCGTCGGACAGCGGCGGCTTGCCTTGGCCGCGGGCGTCGATGTCCGCGTTCTTGATGGTCGAGTTGACCATGCGCAGCGTGGAGAGCTTGCGCTCGTCCTTGGCCTTCATGGCCTCCTTGACCGCATTGTTGATGTCGTCGCGCAGCATGATCGTATCCTCTTGATCTGTCGCCCTGATCTAAGCCGTTCGTGGGAAAGAGGCCAGTGTGGACCTGTCACCGGGGGTTCATTGTTTCCCGCCTGACGGCCAAAACGGCGCAAAATTTCAGGCCCCACCCTAAGTCCCTGAAGACACCTGTCAAATATGCAAAAACGCATGTGAATCCGGCGTTTCCTGCTTTGACGGGCGCCCGTGGGGGGCTTATGAAGCGGGCTCATGACACAACATGACAACGATCCCGCCTGGCCGGACCATAGACCGACCGCGCTCCTCGTGCTTGCCGATGGCACGGTGCTCGAAGGTTTTGGTCTCGGCGCCGAAGGCCAAGCCGTCGGCGAAGTCTGCTTCAACACCGCGATGACCGGCTATGAGGAGATCCTCACCGATCCCTCTTATGCCGGCCAGCTCATCACCTTCACCTTCCCGCATATCGGCAATGTCGGTACCAACGAGGAAGACATCGAGACGGTGAACATGGCCGCGACGCCGGGCGCGCGCGGCGTGATCCTGCGCACCGCGATCACCAATCCTTCGAACTACCGCGCCACCAGGCATCTCGACGCCTGGCTGAAGGCGCGCGGCATCATCGGCCTGTCCGGCATCGACACCCGCGCGCTGACCGCGCTGATCCGCAGCAAGGGCATGCCCAATGCGGTGATCGCGCACGCCAAGGACGGCGAGTTCGACCTGCATGGCCTGAAGGAAGAAGCGCGCGAATGGCCCGGTCTCGAGGGCATGGACCTCGTGCCGATGGTCACGTCAGGCCAGCGCTTTACCTGGGACGAGACACCCTGGCTGTGGAACAAGGGTTTTGGCCGTCAGGACAAGCCCGAGTTCAACGTGGTCGCGATCGACTACGGCATCAAGCGCAACATCCTGCGCCTGCTCGCCGGCGTCGGCTGCAAGGTGACGGTGGTGCCGGCGACGACCTCGTCCGAAGACATTCTGGCGATGAAGCCCGACGGCGTGTTCCTGTCGAACGGCCCGGGCGATCCGGCCGCCACAGGCAAATACGCGGTGCCAGTGATCCAGGACGTCATCAAGTCGGGCACGCCGACCTTCGGCATTTGCCTCGGCCACCAGATGCTGGGCCTTGCCGTCGGCGCGAGGACCAAGAAGATGCATCAGGGCCATCACGGCGCCAATCATCCGGTCAAGGACGAGACCACCGGCAAGGTCGAGATCACCTCGATGAACCACGGCTTTGCCGTGGACGAAAGGACGCTGCCCAAGGGCGCGACGCAGACCCACATTTCTTTGTTTGACGGGTCCAACTGCGGCATCCAGCTCGACGGCAAGCCGGTGTTCTCGGTGCAGTACCACCCGGAAGCCTCGCCCGGTCCGCGCGACTCGCACTATCTGTTCCAGCGCTTTGCCGATCTGATGCGGCAGAAGAAGAGCGCATAAGGCTAAATCTCTCGTGCCCGGGCGCGGTGCATCACGCCGCTCCTCGCGGCGTGATGCACCGCAGAACCGGGGCCCATATCGCGGCCCGCTGGGTCCCGCCTCTGCGACGCAGCGTTGCACGCTGCATCGCGTCCGGGACAGGGGAGGAACGCAGCGCGGGCAATGCCCGTTGAATCCTGCCACGTCCGTGCAGGAGTCCTGTCATGTCCGTCGTCCGCGACTATGCCGAGCCGCTCGCCATCCTGTTCGAGGATGACGGGCTCGTGCCGAACAACATCCTTCCCTTCCTCATTTACCAGGGCGCGGTGACGCTCGATCCGAAGCAGCCCGAACGAACCATCGAAAACCTGTTCGAAACCAACGGATGGGGCGGCACGTGGCGCAACGGCGTCTACGACTATCTGCATTACCACGCGACCGTGCATGAGGTGCTCGGCGTCGCGCGCGGCCATGCCCGTGTTCGCTTTGGCGGCGATCACGGCCAGGAGCTGGAGATCAAGGCCGGCGACGTCGCGATTTTGCCTGCTGGCACCGGACACCAATGCATCACGGCGAGCGATGATTTCTGCGTGATTGGCGCTTATCCGCCGGGATCGAAGATGGAGATCACGCGGGCAACACCCGAGAACCACGCCAAGGCGTTGCAGACGATCCCGAAGATCGCGTTGCCGCCGGCCGATCCGGTGACGGGGAAGCACGGCGCGTTGATGCGGTTGTGGCGATAACCAAAAAGCGCGAGATCGGTAGGGTGGATTAGCGAAGCGTAATCCACCTCTTCCGTTTCCGCTGAGACAGACGTGGTGGATTACGCCTTCGGCTAATCCACCCTACGGCAGTGTACCCTTACGCTTCGTTCGCGCCTTCCTGCCGTGTTGCCTCGAACAGGAACCACGTTCGTCGCTCGGTCTCGTCGATGAAGACCTCCAAGATGCTGGCGCTGGCGACGTCGCCGGCGTCGTCGCAGACCTCGTGCGCCTTGCGCATGCTGGCGGCGACATGCTTGTTGTCCTGCATCAGCTCGCGCAGCATCTCGCGCGGCGGGACGTAGTCCTCGTTGTTGTCCTTGATGGTCTGGAGCTTGGCGACCTGGCCGATCGACTTCAACGTGGTGCCGCCGATCTTGCGGACGCGCTCGGCGAGCTGGTCGGTGGTGGCGAAGATCTGCTCGGACTGCTCGTCGAGCAGCAGGTGATAGTCGCGAAAATGCCGGCCGCTGATGTGCCAGTGGAAATTCTTGGTCTTGAGGTACAGCGCGAACGCGTCGGCCAGAAGCACGTTGAGCGCCTCGGACACCTTGTTGACCGCCTGGGGCTGCAGATCGGTGGGGGTATCGAGATCGGGCGAGACCTTGCTGGGGGCTTTGCTCACGGGAAACCTTCCTGTTAGGACGCGGACATTGACGGCGCGCCGTCGCACCCCTAACGCAAGGCGGGCAGCGCGGTTCCTCAACAGGAACCACTGGGCGGGATCTCATGGACGATTGGATCGACTATTACGACTCGACGCATACGATCTATGTCAGCAAATTGCACCGCGATTTGCACTTCCAGATCATCGCGCGGGACATCATCGGCTACATCACCTCGCCTGACGCGATCGTGCTCGACTATGCCTGTGGCGAGGCGCTCTCGGCGAGCCAGGTGGCGACCGCCTGCGGCCAGCTGATCCTGGCCGAGCCCGCGCCCGGTGTGCGGGGCCGTCTGATCGCTCGGTTTGCGCCCGACACCAAGATCCGCGTCCGCTCGCTCGACGACGTGCGCAAGATGCCGGACCAATCCATCGACCTCGTCGTGATGAACTCGGTCGCGCAATATATGACATCCGAGGAGCTCGATGCCGCGCTGCTCAATATCAGGCGGATCCTGAAGCCATCAGGCAAGCTGGTGCTGGGCGATATCCTTCAGCCGCATGTCGGGATGCTCAGGGACGTGGCGGCCTTGCTGTCCTTCGGACTGCGACACGGCTTTCTGAAAGATGCGCTGATCGGGCTGATCAGCACCGCGCTGTCGGACTACCGTCATTTGCGCTCGCGCATCGGATTGCAGCGCTACAGTGAGGACGAGATCACCGCCAAGCTGAAGGCGGCGGGTTTCGCCAGCCAGCGTGCCAACACCAATATCGGCCACAACCGCTGGCGCATGACCTTCATCGCCCGGCCACCCCTGGTGCGTTAAGCATAACCACCACCTGAGGTGGCTTGTCGCAGCTCTATCGGGCAATGATCGCCGCGGCCCGGTGGCGGAAGCGTCTACGCGAGAGCGGTGCATCGCTCTTCATCCTGGTTCAAATCCAGGCCGGGTCTCCAGCCTTCGCCGGCTTCGGCTAGGCGAGCCCTGTCGTAGCGAAGGCTGCCTCGGCGAAGCCCGAAGGGCGAAGCCGGGCGTGGCGCAGCGCGCTACTTCGCCTCAACCACATCGCACTCCGCAACGAGCTGAAGCCTGTCCGCGTCCTTGGCCGCCGACTTGAGCACGGCGTCGAGCAGGCCCGGAAAGCGCGCCTCGAGATCCTCGCGGCGCAGCCGCATGAAGCGGTTCGTGCCTGCCACGCGGGTCTGCATCAGCCCGCAATCGCGCAGCTTTGCGAAGTGATAGGTGAGGTTCGACTTGCCAGAGAGACCGTTGAAGTCGCCGCAGCAGAGCTCGCTGCTGACACGTTCCTGCTGTGCGAGCTGATACACGATCGCCAATCGGATCGGATCGCTCAGACAATCCAGGACCCGCGGCAGCTCGATCTGCTCTCGCGTGGGATGAGGAGGGGTGCGGCTCATGATGTGAGGAATCATAGCGATGCGGGCTCAATGTTCAATAGTTCTTGAACTGATTGACTCCTGAATCGACTTATTCGATAGTTCAATAAACATTGAACATAGGAATTCGAGCAATGAGCGTGTTCTGGCTGGCCCTGGGGGCTTTCGCGATCGGCACTGAAGGCTTTGTCATTGCTGGGCTTTTGCCGGCGATCGCCGGCGACCTGTCGATTTCGGTCTCGGCCGCCGGCCAATTGGTCACCGCCTACGCCCTCACCTACGCCGTCGGCTCGCCGATCCTGGCGGTGGCGCTGAACAACATCGACCGTCGCACCGTGCTGGCGCTGGCGCTGACGACCTTCATTGCCGGAAACCTCGCGGCGATGGTGGCCTCCAACTACGCGCTGCTGCTGGCCTCGCGCATGCTGATGGCCCTGGGCTCCGGGCTGTGCATGCCGACAGCTCTCGCCGTATCGGTTGCTGTCGCCTCGCCGGAACGGCGTGGCCGCGCTGTTGCGCTGGTGACCTCGGGCCTCACGGTCGCGACCGTCATCGGCGTGCCCCTGGGCAATCTCATTGGCAGCCTGCTCGGCTGGCGCGCGACGTTTGCCATGGTTGCCATCATCGGCGCGGTCGCGCTGGCTGGCCTCTTGCTCGGCCTGCCCCGCGGCCTGCCGCGGAACACCGCTTCGCTCAGCGAACGGCTGGCGGTGGCGCGTCACAGCAATGTCGTGATTGCACTCGCCATCACGATTTTATGGGCGCTGGGCGGCTTCACAGTGTTCACCTATTTTGCGGTGCCGCTGCGCGGCCTCGGCTTCGATGCCTCGCAAATCAGCCTTGCCCTGCTGGTGTTCGGTGGCGCTGCCGCGATCGGGAACATGCTCGGCGGCATCCTCGCCGATCGACTCGGCACGCTCGCAACGGCAGCACTTGGCCTTGCCGGCATGGCAAGCGCGCTCATTCTACATTCGCTGGTCCTGAAACTGCTGCCCGGACAGGCGCATTACGCGGTGCTGGGCGCGATCTTCCTCTGGGGCCTCTCCGGCTGGGCGTTCTATCCGGCCCAGATCGCCAGCATCATCCGGATCGAGCCGCAGGCCTCGATGATTGCGCTCTCGCTGAACGCCTCGGCGATGTATCTCGGCTTCGCCATCGGTGGTGCCTTGGGCGGAGCGGTGCTGGCCACCCTCGCGCCTGATGACCTCGGCTGGATCGGCGGATCAAGCGTTGCGGCCTCGCTTCTGGTGCACCTCGCCCGCGGCTGGCAGGCCCGGCCAAAACCGGTCAAAATTGCTGGTTGATGGGCGTTTTTCGGGGTTTCGCCGTCCCGAAAACTGGTCTAAGACCCACCCGCGCGCGAGGGAGACCCCCGCGCTCTCGGCTTAGGGGACGCGCGGCAAGCGCGCCCTTTTTTTGTGCCCAAAATCCAGCCCGCGAGCGGTGATGCCTAAACGAACCGACATCTCGACCATCCTGATCATCGGCGCCGGTCCCATCGTGATCGGCCAGGCCTGCGAGTTCGACTATTCGGGCACGCAAGCGGTGAAGACGCTGAAGGAAGAGGGCTATCGCATCGTCCTCGTCAATTCCAATCCGGCCACGATCATGACCGACCCGGAATTGGCCGATGCCACCTACATCGAACCGATTACGCCCGAGATCGTCGCCAAGATCATCGAGAAGGAACGCCATGTCGTTCCCGGCGGCTTCGCGCTGCTGCCGACGATGGGCGGCCAGACCGCGCTGAACTGCGCGCTGTCGCTGCGCCGGCAGGGCACGCTGGAGAAATTCGACGTCGAGATGATCGGCGCGACCGCCGACGCGATCGACAAGGCGGAGGATCGCCAGCTGTTTCGCGAGGCCATGACCAAGATCGGGCTGGAGACGCCGAAGTCGCGGCTCGCCAACGCCTCCGAGCTGAAGAAGGCGTTCCGCGACAAGTACCATGCCGAACGCGAGAAGCTGTCGGGCGCGGCCCTCGAGGAGCTCGACCGGCAGTGGACGCTCGGCGAGAGCGATCGCCGCAAGCGCTACCAGGAATATGCTTTCGGCCAGGCCATGATGGCGCTGTCCGAGATCGGCCTGCCCGCGATCATCCGGCCCTCCTTCACCATGGGCGGCACCGGCGGCGGCATCGCCTACAACAAGGAAGAATTCCTCGACATCATCGAGCGCGGTCTTGACGCGTCGCCCACCAACGAAGTCCTGATCGAGGAATCCGTCCTCGGCTGGAAAGAGTTCGAGATGGAGGTGGTCCGCGACAAGAAGGACAATTGCATCATCGTCTGCTCGATCGAGAATTTCGATCCGATGGGCGTGCACACCGGCGACTCCATCACGGTGGCGCCGGCGCTGACGCTGACGGACAAGGAATATCAGATCATGCGCGACGCCTCGCTGGCGGTGCTGCGCGAGATCGGTGTCGAGACCGGCGGCTCCAACGTGCAGTTCGGCGTCAATCCGGAAGACGGCCGCATGGTCGTGATCGAGATGAATCCGCGTGTGTCGCGCTCCTCCGCGCTGGCCTCGAAGGCGACAGGCTTCCCGATCGCCAAGGTGGCGGCCAAGCTCGCCGTTGGCTATACGCTCGACGAGATCGCCAACGACATCACCGGCGGCGCGACGCCGGCCTCGTTCGAGCCGACGATCGACTACGTGGTGACCAAGATCCCGCGTTTCGCCTTCGAGAAATTCCCCGGCGCCTCCTCGACGCTGACGACCTCGATGAAGTCGGTCGGCGAGGTCATGGCGATCGGCCGCACATTCCAGGAGAGCCTGCAGAAGGCGCTGCGCGGGCTCGAGACCGGCCTCACCGGTCTCGACGAGATCGAGATCGAAGGCCTCGGCCAGGACGACGACAAGAACGCCATCCGCGCAGCGCTCGGCACGCCGACGCCGAACCGCCTGCTCCAGGTCGCGCAGGCCATGCGGCTCGGCTGGTCGAACGAGGATATCTTCAACTCCTGCAAGATCGATCCGTGGTTCCTCGGCGAGATGCGCGGCATCGTCGACATGGAGGAGAAGGTCAGGAGGCACGCCCTGCCAAGCAACGCCTTCGGCATGCGCACGCTCAAGGCCATGGGCTTCTCGGATGCACGCCTTGCGGTGCTCGCCCAGATGACCGAAGCCGACGTCACCGCCAAGCGCCACGCGCTGGGCGTCCGTCCGGTCTACAAGCGCATCGACACCTGCGCGGCCGAATTCGCCTCGCCCACAGCCTATATGTACTCGACCTACGAGGCGCCGTTTGCCGGCAGCGCCGCCGACGAGAGCACGCCGTCGGACAAGAAGAAGGTCATCATCCTCGGCGGCGGCCCGAACCGCATCGGCCAGGGCATCGAGTTCGATTATTGCTGCTGCCATGCCTGCTTCGCGCTGCACGACGCCGGCTATGAATCCATCATGGTCAACTGCAACCCGGAAACGGTATCGACCGACTACGACACTGCCGACCGGCTCTATTTCGAGCCGCTCACCGCCGAGGACGTGCTGGAGATCATCGCCAAGGAGCGCAGCAACGGCACGTTGCACGGCGTGATCGTGCAGTTCGGCGGCCAGACCCCGCTGAAACTTGCCCGCGCGCTGGAAGCTGCCGAAGTGCCGATTCTCGGCACCTCGCCCGACGCCATCGATCTTGCGGAAGACCGCGACCGCTTCAAGCGCGTGCTCGACAAGCTCCGCCTGAAGCAGCCGAAGAACGGCATCGCCTATTCGGTCGAACAGGCTCGCCTGGTCTCCGCCGATCTCGGCCTGCCGCTGGTGGTGCGCCCGTCCTACGTGCTCGGTGGCCGCGCGATGCAGATCATCCGCGAGGAGAACCAGCTCAACGACTATCTGCTCGGCACGCTGCCGGAGCTGGTGCCCGCCGACGTCAAGGCGCGCTATCCGAACGACAAGACCGGGCAGATCAACACCGTTCTCGGCAAGAACCCGCTGCTGTTCGACCGCTATTTGTCCGACGCCACCGAGATCGACGTCGACTGCCTCAGCGACGGCAAGGACACGTTCATCGTCGGCATCATGGAGCACATCGAGGAAGCCGGCATCCATTCCGGCGATAGCGCCTGCTCGCTGCCGCCGCACTCGCTCGACGCGAAGATGATCGCGGAGCTGGAGCGGCAGACCCGCGAGCTCGCGCTCGGCCTCGACGTCGTCGGCCTGATGAACGTGCAATATGCCATCAAGGACGGCGAGATCTACGTGCTCGAAGTCAATCCGCGCGCCTCGCGCACGGTGCCTTTCGTCGCCAAGGTGATCGGCACGCCGGTCGCCAAGATCGCCGCGCGCATCATGGCCGGCGAGAAGCTCGCCGACTTCAAGCTGAAGAAGGCGGACTTCAAGCATGTCGGCGTGAAGGAATCGGTCTTCCCGTTCGCCCGCTTCCCCGGCGTCGACACGGTGCTGGGTCCGGAGATGCGCTCGACCGGCGAGGTCATGGGCATTGATCGTTCTTTCGCGGTTGCCTTTGCCAAGAGCCAGCTTGGCGGCGGCACAAGAGTACCGCGCAAGGGCACGGTGTTCGTCTCGGTACGCGAGAGCGACAAGGTTCGTATCGCCGAAGCCGTGCGCCAACTGCATTCGCTTGGCTTCAAGGTGCTGGCGACATCAGGGACGGCGCGCTTCCTGACCGATCAGGGCATCCCGGCGGAGAAGGTGAACAAGGTGCTGGAGGGACGGCCGCATATCGTCGACGCCATCACCAATGGCGATGTCCAGCTCGTTCTCAACACCACCGAAGGCCCGCAGGCGCTCGCCGACAGCCGCTCGCTGCGGCGCGCGGCCCTCTTGCATAAAGTGCCATATTACACCACTCTTTCCGGGGCCGTGGCGGCCGCGCAGGGCATCCGCGCCTATCTGGGCGGGGACCTTGAGGTTCGGACCCTGCAGAGCTACTTTTCGGAAACCTGATCGTTAGCGAAAGGCCCGGCCCTGAGGGGTTAAGCCTTGCGCTAAGTGATTGGCAATCAAGCCATAATGGCCGGAGGAACCGTCCGGCCATGTGGTTGTTTTGTTCCGGCGCCAGCCCACTTAACGTTCCGGTGGCCGTGTGTTCGGATCCGGAAAGCACTGACGAATCAGGGTTGCCGCGCCCTCCGCTTTCGGCGGGCGCGCGACTGGAAGACGAGAGAAAAGATGGAAAAGGTTCCGATGACTGCGAGCGGCTTTGCCGCGCTCGGGGAAGAATTGAAGAAGCGCCAGTCCGAGGACCGTCCGCGCATCATCGAGCATATCGCGGAAGCGCGCTCCCATGGCGACCTCTCCGAAAACGCGGAATACCATGCCGCGAAGGAAGAGCAGTCCCATAATGAGGGCCGCATCGCCGAGCTCGAGGACAAGCTCGCGCGGGCCGACATCATCGACATTTCCAAGCTCTCCGGCGACACCATCAAGTTCGGTGCCACCGTGACGCTGGTCGACGAGGACACCGAGAAGAAGACGGTGTGGCAGATCGTCGGCGAGGTCGAGGCCGATGCCAAGAAAGGCCGGATCTCCATCACCTCGCCGCTGGCGCGCGCGCTGATCGGCAAGAAGAAAGGCTCGACCGTCGAGGTCAACGCCCCCGGCGGCGCCAAGGCCTACGAAATCACCAAGGTGGAGTGGCGGTAATCCACTCGACAAAGAGTGCCTGAAAGGCCGCGCGGGTTGCGCGGCTTTTCTGTTTCGCAATCTGTCCAGGGCGCGATTGTGAGCCGCACCGTCCTCCGTCATGCTCGGCGCTGCCGTTCGAGCACGGGAGGACAAGATGGACATCGATCGCATCGCTGCGCAAAGCCAGCCCTATCTGCTCAGCCTCTTCCGCTTCATCACCGGGCTAGTGTTCTTTCACTATGGCGTAGCCAAGCTGTTCAAGTTTCCGCCGGTGGAAATGTTTGCCGACGTGACGCCGTTGTCGCTCTGGGGCGTCGCCGGCATGCTCGAATTCGTGCTCGGCGGTCTCTTGATGATTGGGCTGTTCACGCGGCTGGCGGCCTTCATCCTGTCCGGTGAGATGGCCTTCGCCTATTTCATCGAGCACATGCCGCACAGCTTCTTTCCCGTCGTCAACGACGGCGCGCTTGCGATCGTGCTGTGCTTCGCGTGCCTGTTCCTCGCGGCCGCTGGAAGCGGTCCGGTCAGCGTGGATGCGCTGCGGCGGTAACCCTGCTCCCCGCCGTCATTGCGAACGCGAATCGATCACCGTCACCCCGCGCAACGGCGAAGCCGTTGTCGCTGGGGGCGCTCGCCTGTTCGGCGAGTCGAAGGGCGACGGCCCAACTGCCAGCTTGGCCGCTCATCCTTCGAGGCTCCCGGCGCGATGCTTCGCATCGTGCCACTCGCACCTCAGGATGAGGGATCTGCTATGCCGTTTTGGAAGCTACCTTCTTCCCTTCACGTCGAGCGGCACCGCCGCCTCGTATTTCGAATTGTGCAGCACCAGCGAGGTGCGCACGTTGCGCACGTGCGGCGCCGCGGTCAGGTGCGTCACAAAGTCCTGGAAGGTCGCCATGTCAGGGGCGACGCATTTGAGAATGAAATCGACCTCGCCGGACAGCATCCAGCATTCCCGCACCAGCGGCTCGGCGCGGACGAACTCCTCGAAGGCGCGTAGATCCGCCTCCGCCTGGCTGGAGAGGTGCACGGCGGCGAACACCGTGACGTCGAAACCGAGCTTTCGCGCGTCCAGCAGCCCGCGGTAGCCGTGGATATAGCCCTCCTCCTCCAGTGCTCGGACCCGGCGCAGGCAGGGTGGAGGCGAAATACCGACCCGTTTGGCGAGCTCGACATTGGTGATTCGACCGTCGGCCTGGATTTCGGACAGAATCTTGAGGTCGATCTCGTCTAGGTTCCGCGACACGTGATTGGAACTCCTGGCCTTATCGGCGGTATCCGGTGGGGTCTGTCGCAATCCTCATAGCCAGTCTGGGCCAAATGAGCAATTTTATTGCGCGTGCAGCGCAATCGACTTTTGTTCCTTGTTGGAAAAATCCGCCGAGAGGGAATGCAATTCTTGCATAGCTCACCAGAACGCTTAGATTAGCTCTGATATTTCAGCGCCTCCGCGAGGCCTCCCGGCACGTTCCGCGCCCGCGCTGCAAATCCCCCGTGAAAGGCGTCCATCGAAATGTCCGCTCCTGTTCATGCAAAGGTCATCATCATTGGCTCCGGCCCCGCCGGCTACACCGCCGCGATCTACGCTGCGCGCGCGATGCTCGAGCCGATCTTGATCCAGGGCATGCAGGCCGGCGGCCAGCTCACCATCACCACCGACGTCGAGAACTATCCGGGCTTCGCCGACGTGATCCAGGGTCCCTGGCTGATGGAACAGATGGAAAAGCAGGCCGTGCATGTCGGCACCAGGATCGTGACCGACCTGGTGATCAAGCTCGACACCTCGCAGCGGCCATTCCGCCTCACCTGCGACTCCGGCGATGTCTATCTCGCCGACACCGTGATCCTCGCCACCGGCGCGCAGGCGCGCTGGCTCGGGCTGCCTTCTGAAGCGAAATTCCAGGGTGGCGGCGTCTCGGCCTGCGCCACCTGCGACGGCTTCTTCTACCGCAACAAGGAGGTCGTGGTGGTCGGCGGCGGCAATACCGCGGTCGAGGAAGCGCTGTACCTGACCAACCACGCCTCGCAGGTCACCATCGTGCATCGCCGCGATCATTTCCGCGCCGAGCGCATTTTGCAGGAGCGCCTGTTCAAGCACCCGAAGATCAAGGTGATCTGGGACTGTGCGGTCGACGAGATCTGCGGCACCGAGAACCCGAACAAGGTCACCCATGTCCGCCTCAAGAACGTCAAGACCGGCGCGCTGACGGATGTGAAGACCGACGGCGTCTTCGTCGCCATCGGCCACGCGCCGGCAACCGAGTTGGTGAAAGATAAGGTCAAGCTGAAACCGTCGGGCTATGTCGAGGTCGCCTCCAACTCGACCGCGACGTCCGTGCCCGGCTTGTTCGCCGCGGGTGACGTCGCCGACGAAACCTATCGCCAGGCCGTGACGGCCGCAGGCCTCGGCTGCATGGCAGCGCTCGAGGCCGAACGTTTCTTGGCCCTGCGCGCCAGCGAGCGCGCGGCAGCGGAATAACGATCATGCCCCGAACACGCGACGGATTCACGGATATGGACTGGGACAAGCTGAAGGTGTTTCACGCGGCAGCAGAAGCGGGCAGCTTCACGCATGCGGGGGAGCAGCTCGGCCTGTCGCAATCGGCGGTCTCGCGCCAGGTTTCGGCGCTGGAACAGGAGCTCTCGGTCTCGCTGTTCCACCGCCATGCCCGCGGCCTGATCCTCACCGAGCAGGGCGACCTGTTGTTCCGCACCGCGCATGACGTGTTCATGCAGCTGCAGGCGGCGCGTGCCAAACTGACCGACAGCCGCGAACGGCCGAGCGGCGATCTCAAGATCACCACCACGCCCGGCGTCGGCATCAATTGGTTGATCCCGCGGCTCGGCGAATTCACCGCGCTCTATCCGGAGATCCGGATCTCGCTGATCGTCACCGACGAGGAACTGGATCTGTCCATGCGCGAGGCCGACGTTGCGATCCGCACCCGCAAGCCGACGCAGCCGGATCTCATCCAGCGCAAGCTTTTCGCGATGGGCTTCCACGCCTATTGCTCGCCGGAATACATCAAGCGGTTCGGCACGCCGCGCACGCTGGAGGAGCTCGACTCCCACCGCATCATCACGCTTTCCGATGGCAACTTCGCGCCGCATCTGCAGAACCGCAACTGGCTGGTCGAAGCTGCGCGCAACGGCTCGGGTCCGCGCGAGGCCTATTTCAAGGTCAACAACATCCTCGGCCTGGTGCGTGCCTGCCAGCAGGGCCTCGGCATCGCTGCGCTGCCCGACTACCTGGTCGAAGACCAGAGCCGCCTCGTACAACTGTTCGGCGAGTCGGATTCGATCCAGCTCGACACCTATTTCGTCTACCCGGAAGAGCTCAAGACGGTCGCGCGCGTGCAGGTGTTCCGCGACTTCGTGGTGAGCAAGGCGCAGCGCTGGCCGTCCTGATTTCCGCATGTCTGACATGCGACCTCGGCTGTTGCTGCATGGCGCTGGAGAAGCCCATAATGTTTGCACGCTGAGCCTTCGCGTTGCGCATTTGTCCCCCTCCTCCAGTGGCGCGGGAGTTCAGTAATCCCTCTTGGAAGGTGATTGTGTCGGCCTCACGTGGCCAATACCTAAGCCGGGCCCTCGGGTCCGGCTTTTTTTCTGCCCAATCAGGCTTTCGCCCTCCGCGTGTATTGACAGTCTTGGGCATAGCCCGCATCATTTCCCAATGATCACGAAGTCGTGCGCAATCGTTTCGAAAAAAGGCCCCCATCCGGGGACCTCGGATTTTGCGCGCGCTAGCTGACTTCGTCATCGCTGCCAAATCCCGAAAACCCCGCCGCCTGGACGGGGTTTTTTCATGTGCCCTCCGTCTCAGGTCCATCACCGAGAAGGAGATAGGAACATGACTGATTTGCGAACCCACATGCATGGGCTGTGGCTGCCGCTGGTGACGCCGTTTCGGAACGGTCGTCTCGACCAGAACTCGCTGCGTCGGCTGACGCGGCACTACGCCGCGCAAGCCATCGACGGCTTCATCCTGGGGGCGACCTCGGGTGAAGGCATGACCCTGCGCGAGGCCGAGCTCGAACGCCTCGTCGCCATCGTCCGCGACGAGATGGCGGCGGGACGCCGCAACGTTCCGATCGGCCTCGGGCTGTCCGGCGCGGACACCTCGCGGATGAAGGAGCGGCTGGACGAGACCGCGGACTGGCCGATCGACTTCTATCTGATCGCGAGCCCCTATTACGTGCGGCCGTCGCAGCGCGGGATCGTTGCGCATTTCGAGGCGCTGGCCGATCACGCCGCCTGGCCGCTCGCGCTCTACAACATTCCCTATCGCTGCGCGGTCGGGATCACCAACCAGACCATGCTGCGGCTCGCCGAGCATCCCAACATCGTGGGCTTGAAGGATTGCAGCGCGAGCCGCGAGCAGTCGGTCGCGCTGCTGCGCGACCGGCCGAAGGATTTCCGCGTGCTCACCGGCGAGGATGCCAATTATCTCGAGGCGCTCAGCGACGGTGCCGACGGCGGCATCCTGCTGTCCGCCCATCTCGAGACCGCGGCGTTCGCGGCAGTCTATAGCGAGCTGAAGCAAGGCAATGCCGACGCGGCAGAGGCGCGCTGGCAAGAGGTCGCGGAGCTGACGCGGCTGTTGTTCACCGAACCGAGCCCGGCGCCGGCGAAGTACTGGCTGTGGCGGACGGGCCTGATCGACAGCCCCGAGGTGCGCCTGCCGATGGTGGAGGTGAGCAGCGAGCTCGCCGCCACGCTCGACCGCGAGATCGAGCGGCGGATGAAGGTCGCGGCGTAACTCTTCGCTCGCCTCTCCCCGCGTGCGGGGAGAGGCGCCTTGGTTAACCGCACACCAACGCGCTTCGCAGCTGCCGCATGGCGCATCCACGTCTCGTTTACGCAATGGCGCCTATCGTCCCCCAGCAACGTCTTTCAAAAGGGGGAAGGACCATGAGGCAACGCGTTCGCCCGACTGCGGCGGAAATATTCGCGCCTGCCGATCTTTTGCGGGGAATTTTGGTGGTGTCGTCGTTCGGCTTCTGGGCCGTGATGCTCGGCCTGATGCCGGTGCTGCTATTCCGGCTCTGGCTCGCCTGATGACGCAAGGCCGCGGCGATGGTTAATCCGTGGTGGCAAATGCGCTCAAAATGCGAGCGTGGCGCTGAGCCGGAATTTTAAAACATCCCGCGTATCGTTCTCCCCATAAGCGAAGAAATCGCGGGGGCGATCTTGAACAATCAGAACGATATGGTGCCGCATTACGGCGCCACGCAAAGCTTCGACGACAACGAGCAGCAGGGCTTTTCCACCGGAGACATTCTCTGGGCCGCCGGCGTCTGGTCGGTGATCCTGACGTTGTCGCCGGTGATCGTGTTCTACATGCTGATGGTGGCGTAACGGCATCATCAGCCCCAGAAAACGCAAAACGCGCGGGATGCCGCGCGTTTGTCGTCCGGGGAAATGATTGATGAATTATGCCGCCTGCTTGTGCATTGCGCCGGATGCCGACGCCGTGCCGCGAATAGCTTTTACTGAACGCTCGATCGCCGCCCACAGTCTTGCAATTTCCTGGGCCGCACGGCTTTCGGCCTGATACTCACGCGCGCCCTCGCCGTGGCTGAGTGCCATCAACAAATCCGAACGATTGGTGATCTGACCGCCCCAAACAGGAGCGCGGAACTTGGCCAGCGCCTCGCGGGCGATGGTGACGATCGGGCTTTCGGCTTCGTCGCGGCGCGCCGGAGCGCCGTTGAGCACGACCGCGTAGGGCTTGCGCGCCGCGCGGCACATCTGGATGGTTTCCTGCACCGCGTTGACGTCGAACACGCCGGGCCGCGCCGGAATGATCACCATCGTCGCGTTGCGGATCGCATCATCGACCACGGCCGACAGGTTCGGCGGCGTGTCGATCAGCACCCACTCGTAACCGTCGCGCTTGGCCGCGGAGACGATGCCGCTGACCGAATTCACGGCCGCCTTGATCGGCGGCTCGTTGGTGCCCCGCAGCTTGTGCCACAGCGTCAGCGAACCCTGCGGGTCCGCATCCACCAGCATCACCTGCTTGCTCGCCTTGATCTGCGCAGCGAGATGTGCAGCCAGGGTACTCTTGCCCGAGCCGCCTTTACGCGATGCGAAAACAATTACATTCATCCTCTGGCCTCCAGATTGACCCCAGGCCGCGAAAATGAATCACCGCGCTGATTCGGGAAAGAAAAATTATCGGCAGTCGTGCCGGCGCCATGAAATAACAAGACGTGTTGGCTTTTGAGTCACACTGCCTTGCGCGGCTGATGACATCAACCATCGTGAACTGCAGACCACGCCAGCAATCCCAAATCTTTTCAAGCAGGACAACCTTGCCGCGCAAATTCTCGCGATGCTTTTTTTCAGCAGAGCGAAGCGCGATGGCTGCAAGCCGCGCGCTGACCTCGGGCGAACAAAACGAGTCCGGTGGCTGTCGCGCGGCTGGTGTCGCCCTTCGCGTCACGATGGCGCGCGGGGCAGGAGGAGGTTTCGCGAAGGAAACGCGCCTAGCCGTCGTCGGTCTTTTTCTTCTTCGCCTTCGGCTTGGCCTTCCTGGCGGTCTTCGGCGCGATCTTGGTGGGCTGCCCGGCAACCGGCTCCGGCCCGCGGCGGAAGAACACCGCGCATTGCGGCGACAGCTGCGCCCTCTTCTGGATCATGCAGGCGGTGATGGCATCGACGTTGGGCACGAACTCGCCGCACAGCCGCATCGCATCTGGCGTGCAGGCCTGCTGCTGCTCCGGCGTGTAGGCAGAGCCAATACCCGGCTCGACCAGAACGGCGAGGGCAACCCCAAAGGTCGCAGCAACCACGGACGTCGTGACGCGAGATACCGGCATCGATCCCCCCAAATGTCGAACAGGACGGGAGTGTGGGTGAACGGGCGTTGGTTGGCAACGAGGGCCGAGGCGAAAGGTCGGAGCTGTGCGGTCTCGGCAACAGCGGGCCTCCCTCGTCGCCCGGCCTTGTGCGCAATTGCGCGCTGGACCGGGCGACCCGGTACGCCGAGACGGTTGTGATGGAGCCGAGGGGCCGCGGCGTACTGGATCCCCGCCTGCGCGGGGGATGACAGCGATGGGTGGGGTGGGCCGCTGCCCCAGAACGTCAAAACAACCCCATGCACAGTAGCCAGCCCGCTGGGCTGCCTCGCGGATTCCCGTCGTTTACGGATTTTACGAATTTTCCTTTGACTTGTCGGGCAAAACAGCGGCATGATGGCAGCATCGAGAGGCGCGTGGGGTGGTCGGCCGAAATCCCCGTGAGGGGAGGACCGCATGGCCACCATGTTGATCGTCGCGCCGGTGTTTGCGCTGATCGCGGCCGGCTATGCGGCGGTGCTGTTTCGCTTCGTCTCCGAGGGCGCGCACAAGGGCATCTCCGAATTCGCCTTCAGCATCGCGATCCCCGCGCTGCTGTTCCGCACCATCGTCGTGTCGGAATTCCCCGACGTCAGCCCGTGGCGCATGTGGGGCGCCTATTACGGCGCGCTCGCCATCACCTGGATCGCGGCGCTGCTGATCTCGGCGCTGATCCGCCAACGGCGCGAGGACCATGAGGACGGCGTCGTGTTCGCGATCGGCTCGGTCTACGGCAACATCGTCATGTTGGGGATTCCCCTGGTGCTCTCCGCGCTGGGCAACGAGGCCGCCGGCCCGATGTCGCTGATCCTGTCGGTGAACACGCCGCTGCTCTGGCTCTGCGGCATCCTGCAGATGGAGCTGGTCAGCCGCAAGCGCACCGGCTCGGTGCTCTCGGTGATCTGGCCGATCCTCGCAGACCTCGCCAAGAACCCGCTGATGCTGGGGATCGGCTTCGGCGTGATCTGGCGCTTCACCGGCCTTGGCCTTGCGCCGGTCGTCGACAAGACCATCGAGCTGCTCGCGCAGGCGGGATCGCCGGCCGCGCTGATTGCGCTCGGCATCACCCTGTTCCGCTTCGAGGTGAAAGGCGAGATGACAAGCGTCGCCGCGATCAGCGCACTCAAACTGCTGGCGATGCCGGCAGTGGCGTTCGCGCTGGCCAAGCTCTTGAACCTGCCGCCTGTTGTCACGGGCGTCGTCGTGCTGTTCGCGGCGATGCCGACGGGCGCGAATGCCTACATCTTCGCGGTTCAGTATCAGCGGATGGTGAACCCGGTCTCGGGCGCGGTGGCGCTGTGCACGCTGCTGGCCGCGGCGACGCTGCCGGTGGTGGTGATGGTGGTGCGGTAGGGGGTAGGCGAGAGCCCGGCCTAAAGCGCGATGAGATTGGCTTGAATCGTCATCGCGCTTTAGCTCTTTGTTTGAGCATGATCCTTTCGGAAAACCGCTTCACACTTTTCCGGGTCATGCTCTAGGCAGCCCAGTCCATGATCGCGTCGATGAAAGTCTTGGCCTGGCGGATCGCATCCAGCCTGGTGGCACAGACACCGACCGACACTGTCCGGCCCTTCCCCACGGTCCACTTCCAACCATAGGGGTAGCTCATTTCAACGATGGAAAAGCTGACGCCGCGATGTTCCACGGAGGACCTCCGCTGACATGTTGCTCTGCGAAAAGGTTACGCCAAATGGGGAATCTGGTCCAGCGGGACGGCTCGACCATCATGTGCCGAAACCGCTATTCGACACACGCTATTCAACGGGCTGGCCAGCGCCCCAGGCCATCTCCCAGAAGTTGGCCTCGAGCCGGGTGGCCTCCTTGAAGATAGCTACCAGCTCGGCCTCGCGGGCCGGCGTGGCGTAGAGATCGGCAAGATGCTCCAGATGCGCCCGCGCCTTGGCCGCGACCTCCTGATACGGCGCGCCGGCGTATTCGGCGATCCAGACGCGATAGGCGTTGGTCGTAGCCCCCGCATCGGGGCGCGAGGCGAGCCGCGTTGCGATCTCCGCGTAGCCGATCACGCAAGGCGCAAGCGCCACCTTGAGCGCCAAGAGATCGCCGCGCATTCCCGCATCGAGCACATAGCGCGTATAGGCCAGCATCTCGGCCGCCGGCGGGGCTTGCTCAAGGTCGATCGGGGAGAGGCCCCAATCGGCACAGAGCTTCACATGCAGGTTCATCTCGACATCGAGGATGGCGGACAGGCCGGCTGCTGCTTCACGCATATCGGCAAGCCTGGGCGACTTGTAGACCGCGAGCGCGTAGGCGCGGGCAAACTCGATGAGGAACAGATAATCCTGAACGAGGTAGTGACGGAACGCCGCTTCGGGGAGCGAGCCGTCCGCCAATCCGCTGGTGAAGGGATGCTCGGTGTAGGCCCGCCACTCGGCGGATGCTGCTGTCTTGAGACGCTCGAAGAAGCTCACGATCTCTCCCGCCTGGCTCGCCATGAACGTCCTTGGCTGGCTACCGATATCGCATTGCGTAGCGAGGAGCTACGGTGGCAGTGCACGAAACTGGCTTTGCGAAGCGGTGCGGATAGGGCACTCCCCGCGTCGAGAGTTTGGTGTGCTGTAGTTCCTGCAGGCGCAGCAGGGACCTGCGCGCGCCACGCGATAGCCATTTTGGTCTGGCTCAACTCGGCTGCAAGACCGGTCGATGTGGTGGGCTTGAGTGATCACCCCGGGCAGATACTCCGTTTGGTTCAAGACGCCGGTCGGCGAAGGCGCCGGTGTGGTCGAGTTCGGCCCTGACGGAAAACTCAGCGGCGGCGATTCCACCTTTGCCTATGCGGGACACTGGACGCAGCAGGGCGAGCACTTCAAAGCCACTCTTTCCGCCCGACGCGTCGAACCGGGGCCGCCCGGTGTGTTCGGACTGGATGAGATCGACATCGTGGTGTCGGGGCAGTCGGTGGATGACTCGTCGACGTTGTGCACGGGCTTTGCGAAACAAGCCCCGGGCTTGAGGCTCGAGGTGGAGCTTGTGCGGATTCTTGGCGATCATGGCGAAGATGCGTAAATCGGACTTAGCCGGCGTTTGCGCGTGCTCGGGAGGATCAGGAGTTTAGGTTCTCGACCCGGCAATCACCCGTGAACCAGGACTGATCCGTCGTCGACAAATTGGCTGCATACGCGCGTTGCTGATGGCACGGCGCCCGTTATCTTGCGTTCGGTCGATGACTGGTCCGAAGGAGACCGATCTTGCGCCTGCCATGGCCGCTTCTGTTCGGATATGCCGTCGTCACCAATTGGTTCGTGACCATCCCGCTGGCGCTCGCGTTGGCCTTTGCCGCCTGGTATGGCTCGCCCTGGATCGGCGGACTGCGCTTTGTATTGATCGCTTGCGCCGCCTTTCTGACATTGCCATTTCCCGCGGCCGGCGCCCTTTATCTTTACCAGAGCTACGACGCAACCAGATATTGGCGCACGCTCGAGATCGCCGAGACCATCGCTGATTTGCCTTTGCCGGCCGGCAGCAAAATCCAGTTCGCCGACAAGGCGCATTCCATCGTCGTCTCGATCGAGCTGCCGCACGCGACCGAGATCCTCGGCATGCGGCTCACCGGAACGCTCAAGCCTTGGAAGCGACAGGGCAATGACGTCACGCATTGGGGTGGCGATCTGCACGGCTATCAAATCATCGACCGATTGCCGTGCAAAGGTGGGCCCTACGCGAACGACCGGTTCGGCGGCGTTCTGTTCGATAAGGCCGGTACGCTCCACCGCTTCACGCTGGGCGCGCCGCACGAGCTGCTTGGGTTGAAGCTGCCGGCCCAGACGACGATCCGGCGCGGCAGCGGCACGGAGCCCTGGAGCTTTCTTCTCTCGGCGAGCGAAGCTTACATCCCGATGCTGGACACGATGGCCCCAGTCGGGGTCACGCTGGACGTTGCCGGTGATGGGCGGCTGGTGCGCATCAGCTCGGGACACGGCCAGACCATCGTCCTTCGCGGTGTGCCCTTGACCAGCAAGAGCTTCGAGGTGCGGGGCGGGACTGTCGTCTCACAGCTCGCCGAACCATTCGCCATCGCCGGAAGAATGCGACCGGCCGGCACCTCGGTGCGGATCGGCTTGGATACGGGAGAGATGTCGGTGATGAGTGCGTGATGAGATCCTCCGGTGTTCGGTGCCAACAAATACGAGAGTTATTGCCTCCCAGCTTTTGCCTATGGGATGGTCTGGGCGCGACTCACCTCAGGCCTCACCATGGCGTCCGCTCCCAAGATGCTTCGCGTCGGCTTCGTGCAATGCCGCGGCACGCCTTACGAGGTCGGTCGGGCTCAGACCGCTGCCTTTGCGGCGACGCTTCGGGGAAAGGTGTTTCTCCGCCGCAAGAATGTTCGTCTGCCCTGGTGGTTCAATGTCCGCACCGAGGAGCGCGCGTTCAGGACCTACGCGCCTGCGCTGTGGGAGGAGATCGGTGGGATCGCCGAAGGGCTCGACATCCCGATGGAGCGCGCGGTCGCTTGTTTCGGCAATGATGGCTTGCGGATGCCAACCGGCGGCTGCTCGGCCGTGATGAGCGGCGGCGTCTACGGCCGCAACTATGATTTCTGGCCGCGCGGCTATGAGGCGCGGTTTGCGCTGATCCAGGTGCGCGGCAGCTACGCCAGCATCGGGGCCAGCCACCAGCTGACGGGACGCCTCGACGGCATGAACGAGCACGGCCTTTCGATTGGACTGCATCAGGTACGGGCGCGGCCGCGATCGCCGGGCCTCACTAGCACGCTATTGATCAGGCGGGTGCTCGACAGCTGCGCGACGACGGCCGAGGCGATCGCCTTTCTGCGCCGTACGCCGCACGCCATGAGTTACAATTATTCGCTGCTCGATGCCGGCCGGGTGGCGGCGGTGGTCGAAGCCGGGGCCGGAGCGGTGGCGGTACGCCTTGGCGACTGGCTCGCCTGCACCAATCATTTCCAGTCGACACAACTGCGCGCCCTGAACCGCCGCGTTGCGCACTCGATCGATCGGCTGCCGCCGCTCGAAGGCTGGGCCGCGCGCGACCTCAGCGCCGAACAAACTTTTGGCGCGCTGAACCTCTCGGCGTCGCCCGCCTTCCACAATTACGGCAGCTGCCAGACGTTGCACACAATCGTCAACGAGCCGGGCAAGCGACGGCTCCTCATCGGCATCGGCGGCGATGCCGCCGCGCTCGAGGAGGATATGCTGGATGTTGATTTCGGGCGGTGGGTGAGCGGGGAGGATCTGGCGATCGGGCAGCTGAAGGGGCAGCTCAATTTGGGGCGGCCGTTGGTTCGGCGAACCAGGAGGAGGGTGAGCTAGGAGTTGCTGAGGGGCGTTCCTAGGCGGAGCGAGGAGATCGCCCCGGATATCCAGGCTTCAGCTCAATGGCTTTCCGGCGATGCAGCGCTGGTACAGTTGGGTGGGCTCGAACCACCGACCTCCTGTTCCACAGACAGGCGCTCTAACCAACTGAGCTACAACTGCATCCTTGCGAGCCGCGCCTCAAGGGCTGCCTGAAAAGGCCTGCTGCCTAAGGGGGCTGGACGGGGCGGAAACTAGGTGCAACGGGGGTTTTTGGCAAGGCCGCAGAGGGGCGAAAAACCAGGGTAAATTGCGGTCTGCGCGATAAAAATCGGGGTTGGTGGCGACTGTGGGGTTGTTCTGCTCGTCTCGCCTGCTTGTGGAGAAAATCCCCTAGAGGAGAGAGCCCTCACCCGCGCCTTCGGCGCGACCTCTCCCGCAGGCGAGAGAGGTAAGAAAAACCCGGGCCTTTTGGAGGCCCGGGTTTCTTGCTTGGTCGATCCGCCGTTCTTTTGTCAGGCCGCCGGGTAGAACTTCGAGGCGGAGGCCTTGATCGGCTCGGCGGTCGCACTGGCGGTGCGCTGGGCGATCTCGAACAGCTCCTTGGCCTGGGCCTGGAAAGTCTCGAGCTGGGTCTTGGCGTGACCGGACCAGAGCTGGAAGGCGTCGGTCGGTGACTTGGTGCCGAGCAGCTCCTGGGTGAAGTCCAGATGGGCCGTGGCGTTGGCCTTAGCGAATTCCATCAGCTTGGCGGTGTACTCGTTCGCACCCTTCTGGGCGGAGGCGAACACGGCCTCGATGGTGCCGTTGTGGGTCTCGGCCGCGTCCTTGAACTTGGCGTAGTTTTCGCGGGCCTGCGAAACGCCCTTTTCGGCGAATGCGCGCACCTGCTCGGGAACCTCGAACGGGATGATCGAGGCAGAAAACGGATCAGTCGCACCTGTCATGTTGGTCCCTCACGCTAAAGTAAAACGAAGTGAGCCTTCTGGCGCGCCCGCCGGGCCAACCGGGGCCGTTTCTTCTTTGAATGGCGGGTACGAAAGACTGGAAACGCAGAACATCGAGATCCTCTCGTCCAGCGCCAGCATTGTTGCTCACTAACATGTCAACATTGTGCAACGCAATGTGATCCGGGGGTGCGCTGCGAAAAATTTAATCCAGAGGGTGAGGTTCCCAGGATGGGGAACCAGGGGTTGAGGTACGCCCGTCAATGGATTGAGGTATGTCCGTCATTCCGGGGCGCGACGAAGTCGCGAGGAGACGGCGGGACTCTCTCCGTTCCCTCCCCCCTTGTGGGGGAGGGTCAGGGTGCCACACGGGGATTCTCTCGGTGAGGCGCCGCTGTGCGTCGTCAACGCGAACAGTCTTTGCTGGGCACAAGGGGTGAGGGAACGCACCGTCGTTGGGGCACGCAGCTGCCTCACTCACTCAAGCTCTTTTTTTCGCGTCCATCGCGGACGAGCCGGCCGCCGAATCCTGCGGATGCAGCGGAGAGGCGCCTTGCGGGTCCGGCCACATTAAGGTTATCGCGGCTTTAGGGTGCCCCCGTTAAGGTCCGGGCGTGGACCTGCCCGCGCCGGCGGGCGATAGTAACCCTTTCTTAAGGCTGCCATTCCCGGCAGACCTGACGTGAAGCGTGGCGCGAAGAGTTGAAGCCGGTCGGATGACGAATTCGGATTTCCAGTTGCGGGGCGTCGGCGATCCCAGGCTGTCCGTGCATGCCACCTCCCCCCTGTCGGCCTGGCTGTGGTCGCTCGACGGCTGCCGCGTGCTGTGGGCCAATCCGGTCGGCGCCAAATTCTTCGGCGCGGCCAATGCGGCTGCGCTGGCGCAAAAAACCTTCGGCCCCGCCGACAGCCATCGCCGCCAGATCGTCCGCCTCGCCCACCGGCTGCCGGCAGGCGGAGCTGTGAGGCTGGAGCGGTTGCGCGGCTTCGGCGCCGGGCTCGGCACGCTGATGACCTGCGCCTGCGCGCGGCTCGAGTTTTCCGATGGCTCATCCGGCGTGCTGGTCAGCGCGATGCAGGGTGCTTGCCGCAGCATGCCACTGGTCGAGCGGCTGCATCGTCTGGTCGACGGCGCGCGGACGCCGATGGCGGCGTTCGCACCTGACGGCCTGTTCGCCGGCGCCAGCGAAGCGGCGCGCTCCCTGCTCGGCTTTCGCGATCTCGGCGAAGCCGGCCTCGACCAGGCGCGCAGCGAGGCGCTGGCGAGGGGCCGCGCCGAGCTGCCTGTCGGCATCGGCAAGATGGTGCTGCAACGGGTCGGCGTCGGCGCCGATGTCGGGCTCATCGCGCTGATCGAGCCGGCGATGGCGCAAGCTCAGCCTGCGGCGGAGCGCGCGCCGCCTCCCGCGGCTGAGCCTGCGCCGCCCGTCGCATCGGCGCCAGCGCACGGGCTCGATGCCGGGATCGCGATGTTCGATCCGTTCGCCGAACCGGACGAGACGCCGGTGACGGCCGCGGATGAGGCGAGCGAGATCGTCTCGACCGAGGACGCCGCGAAGGAGGCCGAGGCGGCTGCTCCGGAAACCATTGCGCAGACGGTCGATGCCGCGCCTGATACAGTGGTTGAAAACCCGCCCGCAGCCATCGTGCCGCCGCAAGCTGCGCCGATCACGAGCCACATGGTCGAGCCCACAGGACACGCGGAGACGCGGTCAGGACATGCGGAGACACCGCGCCAGCATCCGCTGCGCTTCCTGTGGCAGATGGATGCGGAAGGCCGCTTCGCGCTCGGTTCGGATGAATTCATCCGCCTGATCGGCGCGCACACCGCTTCCCGCTTCGGCCGGCGCTGGCGCGAGATAGCAGAGGAATTTGCGCTCGACCCTGACGGCCGCGTCGCGCAGGCGCTCGCCAGCCACGACACCTGGGCCGGCATCACCGTGAACTGGCCGGCCGATGGCGGCGAACATCTGCCGGTCGAGCTGGCAGGTCTTCCGGTCTACGACCGCGCGCGCAACTTCGCCGGCTTCAAGGGCTTTGGCGTGTGCCGCGATCTCGATGCGCTCAACCGGCTCGATGCGCTCCGGCGCTTTGAGCTGTTTTCCGAGCCGGTCGCTGCGCAAGGCCCGTCGGCCGATGTGGTCGAGCCTCCGTCTCAGCCTGTGTCTCAGCCTGGGCCTGAACCGGAGCACAAGGCGGAGACCAAACCGGAAGCAGAGCCTCCGCCAGTCGAGCCGCCGCCCGAGCCTGAGCCGCCTGTCACAATTGAGCCCGAACCGCCCGCACCGATCACCGAAGCGAATTCACACCCAACCGAACCGGAAACGCCAGTGGAAACGCCTCCGAATGTCGTGCCGTTCCGCGCACCCGGTGACCTCAGATCACAAGGTGATCAGAGATCACAAGGTGATCAGAGATCACAAGGTGATCAGAGGTCACAGGGTGACCAGAGATCGCCGACGCTGACGCCGGTCGAGAACAGCGCGTTCAACGAGCTGGCGCGGCAATTGTCCGAGCGGCTCGAACGCGAGCGCGAGCAGATGGCCTCTGCCAGCGCCGAGCCGCCGGCGGACGCGATCACGCCCGACGCGGCGACACCACCCGAGCCCTTGATCTCCGAGCCGCCGATCTCGGAGCTCGAGACGCCGCCGGCCGCGGCCGAATGGCTGAGCGAGCCCGCACCGCCCGCTTACGGCCACAGCGCGCGCGACCGCGCGCTGCTGGATCTCATTCCCTCAGGGATTCTGATCTACCGGCTCGATCGCCTGCTCTACGCCAATTCCGCCTTCCTCAGCCGCATGGGCTATGCCAGCCTCGGCGCGCTGGAAGATGCCGGGGGGCTCGATGCGCTCTATGTCGAGCCGGGCGTTTCCGCGGCCAGCAGCACGTCGCAATCAGGCACGCCGGTGACGATCAGCGCGACGCTCGCCAATGGCGCGCAGAAGCTCGCGACGACGGAAGCGCATCTGCACACCATCGACTGGGACGGCGCCAGCGCGCATGCGCTGATCTGCGCGCTGCCCAATCCTGAACCTGTCGTGACAACTCCCGTCGCCACGCCCGTCATCGTGGCGCCGGTGGCCGCGCCACAAATTGCCGCCGAGACCGAGCTCGACGAGCCCGTCCTGTTCGCGCCCGAGCCTGACGTCGGCGATGCCGATGCGGAAGATCTCGCCGCGATCCTCGACACCACGGCCGAGGGCATCGTGATGTTCGATGCCGACGGCAACATCCACGCCTGCAACCGCAGCGCCGAGGCGCTGTTCGGCTATGACGGCGAGGCGCTGATGCAGCAGAAGCTGCTGGCGCTGTTCGCGCCCGAGAGCCAGCAGATCGTGCTCGATTATCTCGACAGCCTGAAGAGCCAGAACATCGCGAGCCTGCTCGATCACGGCCGCGAGGTGCTGGGCCGCGAGAAGAAGGGCGGCGTGCTGCCGCTCGCCATGATCATGGGCCGCACCCGGCCTGATGGCCCGAACTTCTTCGCCGTGTTCCGCGATCTGTCGCAGGCCAAGAAGGGCGAGAGCGAGCTGACGCAGGCGCGACGCCTGGTCGACGGCGCGGCCAATGCGAAAGCCGACATGCTGGCGCGGATCAGCCACGAGATCCGCACCCCGCTCAACGCCATCATCGGCTTTGCCGAGGTGATGATCTCTGAACGATTTGGTTCGCTGGGCAACGAACGTTACGGCGAATACATGAAGGACATCCGCGCCTCCGGCGAGCGCGTCATCACCATCATCGACGATCTCCTGGAGCTGTCGCGGATCGAGACCGGCAAGCTCGATCTCAGCTTTGCCGACCTCCACCTCAACGACCTCGTCGAGGCCTGCGTCACCGTGATGCAGCCGCAGGCCAATCGCGAGCGCATCATCATCCGCACCTCGCTCGGCCATGCGCTGCCGCAGGTGGCGGCGGATCCGCGCGCGATGCGGCAGGTGACGATGAACCTGATCTCGAACTCGATCCGGCTCGCCAGCGCCGGCGGCCAGGTGATCGTCTCCACCGCGCTCAACGATCGGGGCGAGGTGGCGCTTCGCATCCGCGACACCGGCCATGGCCTCAGCGACAAGGAAGTCGCCGCCGCGATGGAGCCGTTCCGCACGCCGCCGCCCGGCGATGCCGCGGACAATTCCGCGCTGAGCCTGTCGCTGACCAAGGCGCTCGTTGAAGCCAACCACGCCCGGTTCAACATCAAGAGCGCGGGCCAGGGCACGCTGATCGAGGTGACATTCGCGCCGGTGACGGCACGGGCTTAAGCGACGGCTTACCGCTTCGCCGGCTCGCCGCTCTTGTTGCCGGGCAGGCCCTTGATGTTCGACGAATCCTGCTGCTGCACGGTGGAGTTCTGCGAGGCCGCGCCGACCGTTCCCTTCTGCGCGGGAGGACCGTTCTTGTTGCCGGGCGCTCCCGCGATTCCGGTGCCCGAATTCTGCGCGCTGGGCGATGTGGCAGCATCACTGGTGTTGTTGGTGCGGTCACCGGGCATCTTTGCCGCCGCGCCGGGCTTGTCCTGGTCTCCGACATAGCCCGAGGCGCCGGAATTCTGCGTCTTGATGCCCTTGTCGGCCTCGTTCTGCACGTTCTGGTTCTGCGCGATCGCCGGCGCTGCCATGAGCGGGACCGCCAGAAGGAATGCTGCCATTATTGTCCGCATGAGCGTTCTCCTCGACCTGCCCCGTCGCGGGCTTAACGCGTGGGGCGCGAAAGATTTCCGATCGCTTGCGAATAAGCCTTGGCAGATGCGCGTTAGGCCGCGCGCACCGTATCGAGGAACTTGCAGACCTCGAATTTGAGACGGTTGCTGTCGCCGGACAGCGATTTCGCCGCGGACAGCACCTGCGCCGATGCCGAGCCGGTTTCGACCGCGCCCCGCCTGACATTGCTGATATTGGCGCTGACCTGCGTGGTGCCGGCCGCCGCACTCTGGACGTTGCGCGAGATCTCGCCGGTTGCGGCGCCCTGCTGCTCGACCGCGGCCGCGATGGTCGACGAAATCTCGGACAGGCGCTCGATGGTGCCGCCGATGGTCTTGATCGCGCCGACCGAGTCCGCCGTCGCGGACTGGATGCTCGAAATCTGCTGGCCGATGTCGCCGGTCGCTTTCGCCGTCTGCTCGGCCAGCGCCTTCACCTCCGAGGCCACCACGGCAAAGCCGCGTCCGGCTTCGCCGGCGCGCGCGGCCTCGATGGTGGCGTTCAGCGCGAGCAGGTTGGTCTGGCCTGCGATCGCATTGATGAGCTCGACGACGTCGCCGATGCGCGCTGCCGCCTTCGACAATTCGCTGACGCGATCGTTGGTCTGACCGGCCTGGCTGACGGCCTCGCCCGCGATGCGCTCGGAGGCCTGCACCTGACGGCTGATCTCGTGGACGGAGGCGGTGAGCTCCTCCGTGGCCGATGCCACCGACTGCACGTTGGTCGCAGCCTCTTCCGAGGCCGCCTCGACCAGCGTGGCAAGCTCGGTCGACCGGCTCGCGGTGGAGGTGAGCGAGGTCGCGGAGACCTCGAGCTCGGTGGCGGCCGACGACACCGCCTCGACGATGCGGCCGACGGCGGCTTCGAAATGATCCGCCATCCTGATCATGTCGGCGCGGCGGCGTTCGGCAGCGAGCTTGTCCTGCCGGCTCTTCTCCTCCGCCTCCTCGCGCGCCTTCCGCTCGGCGTTGATCTTGAAAGTCTCGACGGCCTGCGCGATCTCGCCGATCTCATCGGGACGGCCGAGGCCGGGCAACACGATGGCGAAATTGCCGTTGGCGAGCTCGATCATCGCGGTGCGCATCGCCGACAGCGGCTTTGCGACCGAACGGCCGATGAAGACACCGAGGCCGAGCACGCAAGCTGCGATCAGTGCGATGGCAATGGCGATCCAGAACTGGATGCTCTCGCGCTCCGCCTCGTTCTGCTTGTCGGCTTCGATGCGGATGGCGTCGACCGATTTCGAGACCTGCTCGATGACGGGCTCGACGGTCGCAAACGCCTCCGACGTCGCCTTCAATTCGCCCGCGAGCTTGAGCGCGGTCTCCATCCAGGCGGAGAAGTCGCGCTGATAGTCCGAGAGCTTTTGCCGCAGCTCGGCCCTGGCGGCATCGGGAATCGCGCCGGCATCGAGGCCGGCGAGGAATTCGGATGCGCGCTTCTGCATCTCGCCGCCATATTTGGCGTCACGACGCAGCATGAAATCCTTCTCGTGCCGGCGCATCATCAGCATGATCACCTTGAGCGAGGCATCGTGGAGCTGATCGACCTTGCCTTCGATCTCGTGGACGGAGCCGCGCAGGCGGCCTTCGAGGCCTGAATTCTCATCCAGCCCGAGGCGCTGCCGCTCCTCGACCACCGCGGCGAAGTGCGCCTGGTAGGTCTTCAGCGACGCGTTCATGGCGTCGACCTTCTGCGCCAGCTCGGGCTTGCCGAGCGCCGCGATCTTGCCGCGCAGCGTCTCAATGTCCAGCGCGACCTGCCGCGAGATCTCGACCTGGCGCTGCGCCCGCGCAGGGTCGCTGCGCAGCAGGAAATCCTTCTCGGCGCGGCGCGCCTCCAATAGCTCGACCGCGATCCTGCTGTTCAGCTCGAACACCGCACGCGCTTTCTCGGCGGCGTCGCGCGATATTCCCATCGCGCGCTCGCCGTAGAGATGAATGCCGCCGATCAGGACGACGCCGACGAGGCCGATGACGCCGATCGCAGTGATCTTGTGAGTAAGCCGCAGAGAGAAAAGCCGCATCGTGATCGCAAGGCCAGTGATGACAGATGCGGTTCATGAGGCCGTAATGCGTGAAAAGTTCCGTTAATTTGCGAGCACGTAGGATTACGTGCTTTGTGACACAATGCACGCAAGAGTGCACCGAATGCGTCTTGGATGCACAACGAAAAGGCACGGCGCTGGTGGCGCCGTGCCTTTCACATCTCTGCGCGTCAGGTCAGCTGTAGATCTCGAACAGGCCGGCGCCGCCCTGGCCGCCGCCGATGCACATGGTGACCACGCCCCATTTGGCCTTGCGGCGGGCGCCCTCCTGCAGCAGATGGCCGGTGAGACGGGCGCCGGTCATGCCGAAGGGATGGCCGATCGCGATCGAGCCGCCGTTGACGTTGTACTTCTCGGGGTCGATGCCGAGCTTGTCGCGCGAATAGAGGCACTGGCTGGCAAAGGCCTCGTTGAGCTCCCAGAGATCGATGTCGTCGATCTTCAGGCCGTGACGCTTGAGCAGCTTCGGCACGGCGAAGATCGGGCCGATGCCCATCTCGTCAGGCTCGCAGCCCGCCGCCGCCCAGGCGACGAAGCGGCCAAGCGGCTTGAGGCCGCGCTTTTCGGCATCCTTGGCTTCCATCAGCACCACGGCGGCGGCGCCGTCGGAGAGCTGGCTGGCATTGCCGGCCGTGACGTATTTGCCGGGACCCTTCACCGGCTCGAGCTTGGCAAGACCTTCGAGCGTGGTCTCGGGCCGGTTGCACTCGTCGCGGTCGACGACGTAGTCGACGATGCTCTCGGCCTTGGTGGCCTTGTCGACCACCTTCATCCTGGTCTTCATCGGGACGATCTCGTCCTTGAACTTGCCGGCCTGCTGCGCGGCGGCCATGCGGCGCTGCGATTCCAGCGAATATTCGTCCTGGTATTCGCGGCTGACCTTGTAGCGCTCGGCAACGATGTCAGCGGTGTCGATCATCGCCATGAAGATGTCGGGCGCGGTCTTGAGCAATTCCGGATCGATCGACTCCTTCGGCGCGCCGCCACCGGGGATCGAGATGCTCTCGACGCCGCCGGCGACGATGCAGTCGGCGCCGTCGGAACGGATCGAGTTCGCGGCCATCGCGATGGTCTGCAGTCCCGAGGAGCAGAAGCGGTTCACCGAGACGCCGGCGGTGCTCTTCGGCAGCCCCGCGAGCAGCGCGGCCTGGCGGCCGATGTTCGGCGCGCCATGGGCGCAATTGCCGAGATAGCAGTCCTCGACATAATCCTTCTCGACGCCGGCGCGATCGACCGCGTGGTGGATGGCGTGCGCCGCGAGCGACATTGGCGGCGTGATGTTGAACCCGCCGCGGCCGGATTTGGCGAGGCCCGTGCGCGCATAGGAAACGATGACGGCTTCACGCATTGTTTTCTCCCTTCTCTCGAACGACTGATACGGAGCGTCCTGACCGCCATTGGTACACAAAGTTTGCGGAGAGCGGGAGAAAAAGCGGGTCGATCAATCAACAAAAAACGCCGCCCCTTACGAGATGGGCGGCGTTGTTCCGCGGGTCGGAATATATGATGATTGTCATTCCGCAGGACGCACGCCCCGCTCTATCCACTCGTCATGCCCGGGCTTGTGCCGGGCATGACGACGGAGGGAGTGTGATCAGAACCTCAGCGCCTTGACCTGCTTGACCTGCGGCAGCACCTGCACCTTGGCGAGCACGTCGGCCGGCACCGCGCCGTCGACCTCGATCAGCGCAATGGCATCGGAGCCCGGCGCGACGCGGCCGAGATGGAAGGTTGCGATGTTGATCTTGGCGTCACCCAGAAGGCTCGCGAAGCTGCCGATGAAGCCCGGCTTGTCTTCGTTGGTGACGTAGATCATCGACTTGCCGAACTCGGCGTCGACGCGGATGCCCTTGACGTCGACAAGGCGCGGCTTGCCGTCATGATAGACCGTGCCGGAGACCGAACGCTCCTGGCGCTCGGTCGCGACCGTCACGGTGATCAGGCTCTCGTAGTCGCTCTGGGCAGCGCGGACGATCTCGTCGACCACCATGCCGCGCTCCTTGGCGACGACAGGTGCGGACACCACGTTGACCTCTCCCAGCATCGGGCGCAGCAGGCCCGACAGCACCGCCGAGGTGATCGCCTTGATTTTCATCTCGGCGACGTGGCCTTCATAGGTGATCTCGACCTTGAGGATGCCTGATTCGGTGAGCTGGCCGGCGAACGAGCCGAGCTTCTCGGCCAGCGCGATGAAGGGCTTGAGTTTCGGCGCCTCTTCCGCGGTGATCGACGGGAAGTTCACCGCGTTCGAGATTGCACCGGTGAGGAGGTAGTCCGACATCTGCTCGGCGACCTGCAGCGCGACGTTCTCCTGGGCTTCCGTGGTGGAGGCGCCGAGATGCGGCGTGCAGATCACGTTGGGATGGCCGAACAGCACGTTCGAGGTCGCGGGCTCCTCGACGAACACGTCGAAGGCGGCGCCGGCGATATGCTTGGCATTGAGCGCATCGACCACAGCCTGCTCGTCGACGAGGCCGCCGCGGGCGCAGTTGATCAGGCGCACGCCCTTCTTCATCTTGGCGATCGCTGATGCGTCGATGATGTTCTTGGTCTTCTCGGTCAGCGGCGTGTGCAGCGTGATGAAGTCGGCGCGCCTCAGCAGGTCATCGAGCTCGACCTTCTCGACGCCGATATCCTTGGCGCGCTCCGGCGACAGGAACGGATCGAACGCGATCACCTTCATGCGCAGGCCGAGCGCGCGGTCGGCAACGATCGAGCCGATATTGCCGCAACCGACCACGCCGAGCACCTTGCCGGTGATCTCGACGCCCATGAAGCGGTTCTTCTCCCACTTGCCGGCCTGGGTCGAGGCGTCCGCCTGCGGGATCTCGCGGGCCAGCGCCAGCATGAGCGTGATCGCATGCTCGGCGGTCGTGATCGAATTGCCGAACGGCGTATTCATCACGATGATGCCCTTGGCCGTGGCGGCCGGGATCTCGACATTGTCGACGCCGATGCCGGCGCGGCCGATCACCTTGAGGTTGGTCGCCTTCTCCAGGATCTTGGCGGTCGCCTTGGTCGCCGAGCGGATCGCGAGGCCGTCGTAATTGCCGATGATCTCGGCGAGCTTGTCCTTGTCCTTGCCGAGGTTGGGCTGGAAGTCGACCTCGACACCGCGGTCTTTGAAGATCTGCACGGCAGCGGGCGAGAGCGCGTCGGAAATGAGAACTTTGGGCTTGGTCATGGGAATGATCCGTTGGTGCGAGCTGCAGTTACGGAACGTCATCCGCGGGCAAAAGCGGAAAGCGCGTCTTCGCGCTTGAGACCCGCGGATCCATCTCTCTTGATGGATGGATGGCCGGGCCAAGCCCGGCCATGACGAGGATTTGGTTCGCTTACGCCGCCTTGGCGAGCGTAGCCTTGGTCTCGGCAAAGGCCCAATCGATCCACTGCGTCAGCAGCTCGACATCCCTGGCCTCGACGGTGGCGCCGCACCAGATGCGCAGGCCGGCCGGTGCATCGCGGTAGTAGGCGAAGTCGTAACCGGCGCCTTCCTTCTCGACCAGCGCGACCAGCTTCTTGGAGAACTCCGCCTGGGCGTCGTCCGAGAGCGAGGTGATCGCAGGGTCGGTGAACTTCAGGCACACCGAGGTGTTGGAGCGGATCGAAGCGTCCTTGGCCAGGAAGTCGATCCACGGCGTCTTCGCCTTCCAGTCGGCCAGAACCTTGGTGTTGGCGTCGGCGCGCGCGATCAGCGCCTTGAGGCCGCCGATCGACTTGGCCCAGTTCAGCGCGTCGAGATAATCCTCGACGCAGAGCATCGACGGCGTGTTGATGGTTTCACCGACGAAGATGCCTTCGTTGAGCTTGCCGCCCTTGGTCATGCGGAAGATTTTCGGCAGCGGCCAGGCCGGCTTGTAGGTCTCGAGCCGCTCCACCGCGCGGGGCGAGAGGATCAGCATGCCGTGCGCGGCTTCGCCGCCGAGCGCCTTCTGCCAGGAGAAGGTGACGACATCGAGTTTTGCAAAATCCAGCGGTTGCGCGAAGGCGGCAGACGTCGCGTCGCAGATTGTGAGACCTTCACGGTCCGCCTTGATCCAGTCGGCGTTCGGCACGCGCACGCCAGACGTCGTGCCGTTCCAGGTGAAAACGACATCGCTCTTGGGATCGACCTTGGAGAGGTCGGGAATCTCGCCATAAGCAGCGTTGAGCTTGGTGACGTCCTTGAGCTTCAATTCCTTGACGATGTCGCTGACCCAGCCCTCGCCGAAGGATTCCCACGCGAGCGTGGTGACGGGCCGCGCCCCGAGCAGCGACCACAGCGCCATCTCGACCGCGCCGGTATCGGACGCCGGCACGATGCCGATGCGATAATCTGCCGGCACTTCAAGCACTTCGCGCGTCAGATCGATCGCGAGCTTGAGCTTGGTCTTGCCGACCTTCGCACGATGCGACCGGCCGAGCGCTGCGTCCTTGAGATTTTGGGCGTTCCAGCCGGGGCGCTTGGCACAGGGGCCGGAGGAGAAATGCGGCACGGTCGGCCGCGAAGCGGGCTTCGCTACAGTCATGATCTACCCTTCCAGATAGTAAGCCTCCCGTTGGGGGGAGGTGTCCCGCCGCGGCTGATACGGGAAACAGGAAGATCAGTCAAGAAACTTCCGGTGGCTCACGGCGGAGTGCAGGCAATTCCGGCGCGATATCGGGGGATTCGACCGCGGCGAGCGCGTTCAGCAAGTCCGTGGCCTCGCTAATCAATTGCGCGGCGCGGCGGCGGCTGCTGACTTTCAGAATGCACTTGTCGTTGGCCTGCACAACGTAGTCGTTGCCAACCTTGATCATGGAATAGCTTGTCATTGAAATCCCCGAACCGACCGAGCCCGGTACTGACGCTCCCTAGCACCGTTCGTTCCTCGATCCACGCGAACGACCAAGGGGTAGTTTATCAGCTGTTAAGATGAACGAACGCGCGATCCGATTTCGCTGATGGCGCAACGGCCATTGCGAGCTGCATCAAAAACGCACAGTCATGCCGACATGACTCGCCGAAAATCCAAGCCGCTGGTAGAAGCGCTGCGCATCGACGCGGCTCGAATGCGTGAGCAGTTCGACCAGATTGCAGCCGCGCGCCTTGGCTTCGGTAACAGCCCATTGCACCAGCTTTTCGCCGATACCGCGGCTGCGGCAATCAGAGGCAACGCGAACATCTTCGAGCAACCCGCGGATGCCGCCTTGCGAGCTGATGCCGGGCAGAAGTGCGAGTTGCAGGCAGCCCACCACCCTGCCGTCGCTCTCGGCGACCACGAGCAGAAGATTGGGACTGCGTTCGACCCGTTCGAACGCTTCGTAATAGACCTCAGGCAGCGGGTCCTCCAACCGCTCGCGGGCGCGGCCGAGCTGGTCATCGGCGAGCATCGCGATCATCGCCGCGACGTCCTCGCGTCGCGCAGGGCGGATGGAAACGGATCTTTCATTCATCGAAAAGCACTCCAGGCTCAGCGCGCAGACGGCAGGCCGAGAAACGCCTCGACCTCGCGCAGCCAGCGGCGAATGGCGGCATAGCGACCGAGATCGAAGCCGCCTTCATGCGCAACGCGCGTATAGGCGAGCAGCGAGACGTCCGCGAGCGAGACCGCATCGCCAGCGAAGAAGCGGTTCGCGGCAAGATGCGCTTCCATGCGGTCCAGCGCCGCATAGCCGCGCTTGACCTTGTCAGGGTCGAGCTCGGAGGCTGACTTGCCGAGATAGACCATCTGGAAACGGCACACCGCGATGTAGGGCTCGTGGCTGTACTGCTCCCAGAACAGCCATTCGTCCATCTTGGCAGCGGCAAAGGCGTCGCGCGGAATGAGTGCGCTGTCGCGGGCGAGATAGCGGATGATGGCGTTGGACTGCGCCAGCGTGCGGCCGTCGTCGAAGGCGACGGTCGGCACCTGGCCGGCGCCGTTCATCGCCAAAAATTGCGGCGTGCGCGTCTCGCCCTTGCGCGTGTCGATCTCGATCCAGCGATAGGGCAATGCGAGATGATCGCACACCCATTTCACCTTCAGACAATTGCCGGAATTGCTGTCGCCGTAAATCTGCATTGCCGCCGCCTCATCGGAGGCGACAGAGCATCAGGCTACGGCGAAGCTGTCAACCGCAACGCAGCGAAGCCGTGTCAGAACTTGTAGCCGAGCCCGACGCGCGCGTTGTTCAGCGTCACGGAGGTGTTCATGACCGGCGAGAATTTCACGTATTCGTATTCGACGCGGGCGAACAGGCCGTCCCAGATGCAATACTCGACCCCGAGACCGGCAACAAAGCCCACCGCGAAAGCGTTGGTTCTATGCTGGGTCTGCGTCTGCGACTGCGCGGGGACATCATAGGTCGTCGCCGTGGTCGACGAGCCGCCGGCGCCCGTCGTGGTCACGATCTTGGTCAGCGTCACGTCGCTCGTCACCGTGCGGGAGACGTCCATCCGGCCAACCGCAGCGCCGGCGAAGGCGTAAGGCATGAAGTCGCCTCCGTCCCAGCCCACGCGTCCGCGCAGCGAAATCATGTCCTTGACTTGCGCTGCGGCGGTCCCGGTCAACGTCACGTTATAATTGTCGGTCGTGCCGGTGGGCGGGTTATCGCCGGGCGGGTTGACGATGATGAGCGAGTTGGAGCCGCGCGTCGACGTGGCGAGGTTGTTGAAGTAGCTGTAGGTGCCCTCGAGGCCGAGAACGGCGTCGTACCATTGCCAATTGCGGCCGACGAAGGCGCCAAAGTTCGTGCCTTGCGTGTTGGTCTTGTTCATGAGCGACCAACTTGCAGTCGGCTGCTGCAGCACGCTGTTGCGGAAGATGAAGTTGGTCAGGCCGACCACGCTTTGGCTGAAATCGGTGGCGTCGGCCGTGTAGCCGCCATTGACGCCGAAATAGGCGCCGTCCCAATTGTGGTGCGTCGTGGACAGACCGTCGGTGAAGCCGCCGCGCAGGACGGGCAGATCCGGCATGTCGGCCGCGTGTGCGGCGGACACAGATCCGAACACCGCCGCCACCAACCAAAGCCTACGCATTGCAACGCTCCATCGGACTCGAACTCTTCAGCGTGATCATGGCTCGTTAACCTTAATCAATGGTTGCGTCTGAGGTTTTCGGCGCCGCTTGCCATGAAAAAATGCAAAGCAAAACGGCGCGGGATGATCCCGCGCCGTTAAGAGACGTTAAGCGATGAGGCTTGCGATCAGCCCTTGGTGACGAGCGGCGGCGGCGGCGCGTAGGCCGGCGGGCTGTCGAGATTCCAGCGCACGCCGAGCTTCAGGTCGTGCGAGGTGATATCCTTGAGCGTGATCGGGTTGTTGGTGGAGGAACCGTTGTAAGCAGTGAAGCTACCCGTGACGCCATCGCCCATATCGACATAGCGATAGGCCAGCTCGAGCGTCATGTTTGGCGTGACTTTGTAGGCGAGACCGGCATGCAGCGCCCACGCGAAATTCCATTTCGAGGCATCCGGCGCAGTCGAGATGCCGGCCCTGACGGTGTTGATGTCATAGAAACTCGATATGGTGTTGCGCGATGCACCGACGCCGGCGCCTATGAACGGTGTTACACACCACCATGTTCCGAGATCGACGTAGGCGTTAGCGAGTGCCAGCCATTCCGACTTGCTGCCATGATATTCGTCAGTGAAGGCAGCCACGCCGCCGTTGCCGTAGACGATATCCAGGCCATGGAAATTGGAGCGGCCGCGATACTCACCGGTGACATCGGCGCGGAACCAATTGTTGAACTTGTAACCGACGCCGAGGCCGAAGATGCCCGCGGTATCGAAGCCCAGCGAGGTGTTGGTCACAGCAGAAATGCCGGGGGCGCGGTAGTCTGGGGTGTCGAGCTTCTTCACACGCTGATTGCTGAAGCCGATATCGCCACGCAAATACCAGCCGCCGAAATCGGCGGGCGGGGCGGGCGGCGCGTACATGGGGGGCGGAGCCGCAATCGGCATATCGGCGGCAAAAGCCATCGAAGAAATCAGTGATGCCGCACCCGCGGCAAGGAGAGACTTAACGCAACGCATTGGCTTCGTCCTTATGGCCGGTGAGGCAAAATGCAGATGCCCCACGTTCTGGAAACTCGCGGAACGGACGATGGCAGCAAATGCTTAAGCGCCACTTAACCCTAATTTTTAAGGTTGATTTTTTCTGAGCGGCCGCGCGGATGCGGTGCGAGCGATGCGTAAATGCGGCAGCAATTGCTAACGATGTATGAAGCCGCAACGCAGAGAAAGAAGGTTTGTTAACGCCTGTGCTGCGGCAGCCTGGGCAGGAACACCGCGAGCAGCCCGATCGCCGGCAGATAGGCGCAGACCTGGTAGACGAACGCGATGGAGGTGTGGTCGGCGAGCTTGCCGAGCACGGCGGCGCCCAGGCCGCCGATGCCGAAGGCAACGCCGAAGAACACGCCGGAGATCATGCCGAAGCGATGCGGCACCAGCTCCTGCGCGAACACGATGATCGACGATGTCGTCGAGGAGATGATGAGGCCGATGATGACCGACAGCACCGCGCTCGCGTAAAGCCCGGCATGGGGCAGCGCCAGCGTGAACGGCAGCGCGCCCAGGATCGAGATCCAGATCACGATCTTGCGGCCGAAGCGATCGCCCAAGGGACCGCCGAAGAACGCGCCGACAGCGTTCGCGGCGAGGAAGACGAAGAGATAGATTTGCGCCGCCTGCGTCGACACGCCAAAGCGGTCGATCAGGTAGAAGATGTAATAGCTCGACAGGCTCGAGACGTAGAGCTGCTTTGAGAACAGCAGCGCCACCAGCACGGCAAGCGCGACGGCGACACGGCGCCGGCTCGGTCCGCCGGGTTGCGCATGCGCGGGCGCGGCTTTCTTCGCGGTGATCTGCGGCGCGTACCAGCGGCCGATGCGCCACAGGATGAGAATCGCGAGGAACGCGATCGAGGAGAACCAGGCGATGCTGCCCTGCCCGAACGGCACGACGATGAGCGCGGCCAGAACCGGCCCCATCGAGGTGCCGAAACTGCCGCCGAGCTGAAACACCGATTGCGCAAAGCCGTAGCGTCCGCCCGAGGCGAGCCGCGCGATGCGCGCCGATTCCGGGTGAAACACCGCCGAGCCGAGGCCGACCAGCGCAGCGGCACCGAGGATGACGAGATACTGCTGTGCGACGCTGAGCAGCAAGAGGCCGAAGAAGGTCGAGGCCATGCCGATCGACAGGGAATAGGGCTGCGCCTTCTTGTCGGTGTAATGGCCGACCAGCGGCTGCAGCAGCGAGGCGGTGAACTGGAACGCCAGCGTGATCATGCCGATCTGCGCGAAGTCGAGCGCGTAGGTGTCCTTCAGGATCGGATACACCGAGGCGATCAGCGATTGCATGGTGTCGTTGAGGAAGTGCGAGAAGCTGATGCCGGCGAGCACGATATAGGCCGGCCCTGCGCTCGGCTTGGCAGGAGCGGTGGTCACGTCGCTGACGACGACGGGCTCGGTCGGCGTTTCCGCATGGACGACGACAGGCTTGTTCACTGGAGCATCCCGGCAGGCGCGGCGGATGGCCGCGATCTGCTAGGTACGATAATGGCGGCGGCCGAACCACCGCCAATCGCAAATGGCTGGGATGCTGGGGACCCCTCCACGAGTCCGGAATCGGTAGGGTGGGTTAGCCCTGCGGATTGCGCGAAGCGCAAACCGCTCGGCGTAACCCACCTCTTTTGTTTCCACGGTGGCAGAAGTGGTGGGTTACGCTCGCTGATCGCGCTTCGCGCGACCGCAAGCTAACCTACCCTACGGCAGTGCGCTTGGAGCTCAGGCCGCGGCCTGGCCCAGCGCGGTGACGATGGTGTCGACGATGTCCTCGACCAGGATGCGGTCCTCGCCCTCGCCCATGACGCGGATCACGGGCTCGGTGCCGGAGGAGCGGATCAAGAGGCGGCCGTGGCCGTTGAGGCGCTTCTCGCCGTCGGAGATCGCCGACTTGACGTCGGAATCGTCGAGCGGCTTGCCGCCCTTGTGGCGGACGTTCTTGAGGATCTGCGGCAGCGGATCGAAGCGGTGGCAGACCTCGGAGACCGGGCGGCGCAGCTTCTGTACCACCGCCAGCACCTGCAGCGCGGCGACAAAGCCGTCGCCGGTGGTGGCGTAGTCGGACAGGATGATGTGGCCGGACTGCTCGCCGCCGAGATTGTAGCCGCCGCTCAGCATCTGCTCGAGCACGTAGCGGTCGCCGACCGGCGTGCGCACCAGATCGAGCCCCTGCCCGTTCAGGAAACGCTCGAGGCCGAGATTGGACATCACGGTGGCAACGATGCCCGGACGCGACAGGCGACCGTCTTCCTTCCAGCTCTGTGCGATCACCGCCAGCAGCTGGTCGCCGTCGACGACATGGCCGCGCTCGTCGACCAGGATGACGCGATCGGCGTCGCCGTCGAGCGCAATGCCGATGTCGGCGCGCATCTCGCGCACCTTCTTCGACAGCGCCTCCGGCGAGGTCGAGCCGCAATCCTTGTTGATGTTGAAACCATCGGGCTCGACGCCGATCGGCACCACGTCGGCGCCCAATTCCCACAGCGCTTCCGGCACCACCTTGTAGGCGGCGCCGTTGGCGCAATCGACCACGACGCGCAGGCCGTCGAGCGAGAGATCGCGCGGCAACGTGCGCTTGGCGAATTCGATGTAGCGGTCATGCACGCCGTCGATACGGCGGGCACGGCCGAGGCTCGCGCTCTGCGCCAGGCGCTTCTCGATCGGCTCGTCGAGCAGCTGCTCGATCTGCTTCTCGACGTCGTCGGAAAGCTTGAAACCCTGCGGGCCGAACAGCTTGATGCCGTTGTCCTCGAACAGATTGTGCGAGGCCGAGATCATGACGCCGAGATCGGCGCGCATCGACTTGGTCAGCATCGCCACCGCCGGCGTCGGCATCGGGCCGACCAGCAGCACGTCCATGCCGACCGAGGTGAAGCCCGCGACCATGGCGTATTCGATCATGTAGCCTGATAGCCGCGTGTCCTTGCCGATCACGACCCGGTGGCGGTGGTCACCGCGCTGAAACGCAAGGCCGGCGGCCTGGCCGACCTTGAGCGCGAGCTCCGGCGTGATCAGTCCGTTGGCGCGGCCCCGGATCCCGTCAGTCCCGAAATATTTGCGGCTCATCATCGTCCCCCAAGCAACAACCAGGGATCCCCACGACAACTTCCGGGTGCCCGAACGGGCCCCGCATCCCTGATTTGCTGGGGATCTTATAATGCCTGGAGGGCTAAATTGGCTTCAAAAAATATGATGAATCATTACGGAACCGGGAACTGGGCTGTCCGGTAACCGGCTGTTAACATTATATTTCCGCTTTTGTCGCCGGAATGAGCCGGAACCGGCCTCATCCCTTCCGCTTCACGTGACCATCCTCGCGGCTCGGCGCCGGCTGGGTGACGTTGACGGGATCGGAGCCCGGGAAGGTCTCCTCGAGGCCCTCTTCGAGCGCGTCGTCGAGGGCCTGCTTCTCCTTGATCTCTTCCGGCGAAGGCCCCGTGTGCGGCTTGGTCATGGTCCCTCTCGCAAACGATTTGGCTGCGCATCCAACCATGCTAGATGACCCCTCAATCTTCCGATGCAAGACTCTCAAGACAAGATGGGCCGGGAACGTTCATGAAGCACATCACCTGTATCGACGATCTTCGCGCGCTGCATAAGCGCCGCGTGCCGAAGGCATTCTTCGACTATTGCGACCGCGGCTCCTATGCCGAGGAAACGCTGCGGGCCAATCGCGAGGACATGCAAGCCATCAAGTTCCGCCAACGTATCTTGGTCGACGTCTCCAAGCGCGACACCTCGACGACGATTTTGGGCGAGCCCTCGACCATGCCGCTGATCCTGGCGCCAGTCGGGCTGCTCGGCATGCAGCATGGCGACGGCGAGATCCACGCCTGCCGCGCGGCGCAGGCCGCCGGCATCCCGTTCACGCAATCGACCATGTCGATCTGCTCGATCGAGGACATCGCGGCCGCCGTGGACAAGCCGTTCTGGTTCCAGCTCTACGTGATGAAGGACCGCGGCTTCATCAAGGAGCTGATCCAGCGCGCGATCGCCGCCAAGTGCAGTGCGCTGGTGCTCACGGTCGACCTGCAGGTGATCGGCCAGCGCCATGCCGACATCAAGAACGGCATGACGATCCCGCCGGAGTGGACGCTGTCGAAATTCCTGGATTTCGCCACCAAGCCGGCCTGGGTCTCGGGCGTGCTGCAGGGCAAGCGTCGCACCTTCGGCAACATCGCAGGCCACGTGAAGAACACCGAGGACCTCAACCGCCTCGCCGAATGGACGGCCTCGCAGTTCGACACGTCCTTGAACTGGAAAGACGTCGATTGGATCCGGAGCATCTGGCCCGGCAAGCTCATCATCAAGGGCATTCTGGACGTCGAGGACGCCGAGGAAGCGGCCAAGACCGGGGCGCAGGCGCTGGTGGTGTCGAACCATGGCGGCCGTCAGCTCGACGGCGCGCCGTCCTCGATCGAGGTGCTGCCGGAGATTGCGGACGCGATCGGTGACAAGATGGAGATCATGTTCGATGGCGGCATCCGCTCCGGCCAGGACGTGATGCGCGCGCTCGCGCTCGGCGCCAAGTCGTGCATGATCGGCCGCGCCTATGCCTATGGCTTGGGTGCCGGCGGCCAGGCCGGCGTCGCCAAGGCGATCGACATCATCCAGAAAGAGCTGCTGACCACGATGGGCCTGTGCGGCGTCAACAGGATCGACGAGATCGACGATCACGTGATTGCGGTATAGCCGCAAGGGCGGTGCCGTTGAGCGTAACCCACCAACTTCGGTCGGCATTTGCGGAAGCATGGTGGGTTACGGCTTCGCCTAACCCACCTACGATGCTAGCGCCCTCACATCGGCGGCAGCTTGCTTCACTTCACATCGGCGGGGTCAGGCCGTCTCGGCCGACGCTGACGCGGTCGGTCTCGAACGAACCATCGGGCCGTTGCTTCATGAAGGCGATGACCTGGGCGCCGGCCTTCAGTTCCGATTTGTCGGCGGGAACGAAGGTCACCACAGGCGTCATATCGGAGACGAAAACTTTCTTCTCGCCGTCCTTGTACTTCACCAGCAGCGTATGACCGTCATTGCCGACCACGCTCTCCGACACCGTGGCGTTGGTCATGCTGGAATTGGGCTTCAGATCGTAGGGCCGCGAGCCCTCGCCGGTGCCGCGCATGCTCTCCGGAAACACATGCACCTCGACGGCATTGTTGCCGCCATCGGGGCCCGGCACGGTGGTGGCGCCGACGAAGGAGCCGACCTTGATGTCGGCGAGCGAGATCCTGGTGACACCGACGACGCGCGCGTCGGGGGCGATATGCAGCTTGACGTCCTCGCCGCTGCGCGACTTGACCTGCAGCGTGTCACCATCGGCGTTCTCGATCGTGCCGCGCACGCGGGTCGGCACCGGCGCCTTTTGCGCGACGGCGGCAAAGGTGGAAGCAACCACCATCGCAGCAGCGATGAGCGGGCGCGTGAAACTGTCACGTTGGATCGTCATTGATGTCTCCGATTGTCCCCACGGGGTAGAACGCCGGAGACAGCGCACTATTCTCTCAAGTCTTTGTGAGATCGGCCTCGACCAAGGCACGGAGCTCGGCGGTCACTTCAGGCCGCCGGCCGAACCACAGCTCGAAGCCGCGCACCGCCTGGTGCAGCAGCATGCCGAGCCCATCGGCGGTCCGGAGCCCGCGGGCCCGGGCGGCCGCGAGCAGCGGCGTCACCAATGGAACATAGACGAGGTCGGCGACGACGGCGGATTCCGGCAGACGCGCCACATCGACCTCGAGCGCGCCCTGGCCATGCATGCCGAGCGAAGTCGTGTTCACGAGAAGTTTTGCACGCGGCAGCACGTCATTGATGCCGTCCCAGGCCAGCGGATGCACATTCGGCCCGAATTGCGCCGCAAGTGCCTCGGCGTTCGCCAGGGTGCGGTTGGCAAGATGGACATTGGTGAAGCCGCGGTCGAGCAAGCCGAATACCACCGCGCGCGAGGCGCCGCCCGCCCCCAGCACCAGCGCTTCGCCGGCCTTGCCCCAGCCGGGCGCGCTGGCGTCGAGATTGCCGAGAAAGCCCTCGACGTCGGTATTGGTCGAGCGCAGCTCTCCATCTTCGAACCACAGCGTGTTGGCGGCGCCCACGGCCCTGGCGCGCGCGTCGGGGGTCGATAGCGCTAGCACGCCGACCTTGTGCGGAATGGTGACATTTGCCCCGACAAAGCCGCGCAGCGACAGCCGCAGCACGAAATCGCGCAAATCATCCGGCGGAACGGCCTCGATGACATAGCCACCTGCGATGCCGAGCGTGCGCAGCCAGTAATGATGGATCAGCGGCGAGCGCGAATGCGCGGCCGGCCATCCGATCAGGCAGGCTGCGGGCGGTTTGGGCGTGGTCATCCTTCCCCCGGGTCGTGTTCGAGGGCGATCCATTTCGCGTCCGGCCGGTCCTGTCAAGCGCGCCGGCGCCACAGTGCCGATCAGGCCGCCAGCTCACGGTTTCGTCCGCGACGGGGGCAGCTGCATCTCGCGCGCCCCTGATATCGGCAACCGCACGCGCGGTCGTCTCCCGAGAAAGACTTTGGATTGCTTCTAAACTCGCAATGACGTGGAGAGGGCGTGGCTCACATAAAGTGCCGCCCTCGCAGAGACAGTCCCTCACGCCTCCCTCTGCCCCTGAGAACGGGGGGAGAGGGAGTGAGAGAACGGCGCGTCCCTAACCGATCACGCCGCGTGCTGATGCGCGGCGATGATCTGGTCGGCGGCGCGGCCGGTGACTTCGGCCATGTGGTCGAACTGACGCGTGAAGCTGCCGGCACCGGCGGTGGCCGAACGCAGCTCGACGATCAACTCGCCGATCTCGGCTTCCGGCATCATGGCGCGAACGCAGTCCCAGCCGCTCCAGCCCTCGCGGGTGTCGAAGCCGAGGATCTGGCCGCGCCGCGCCGACAGGATCGCGTTGATCTTGGCGGTGGCATCGGTCGGACAGACGATCTCGACCATGTGGATCGGCTCCAGCAAGACCGACTGGCATTGCGGCAGGCCTTCGTTGAGCCCGATCCGCGCCGCCGTGCGGAAGGCGAGGTCGGAGGAATCGACGCTGTGATAGGAGCCGTCCGTCAGCGTCACCTCCACGTCGGTGACGGGGAAGCCGAGCGGGCCGCGGGCGAGCCCGTCGACGACGCCTTCTTCCACCGCGCCGATATAGTTGCGCGGCACCGCACCGCCGACGACCTTCTCGGCGAACCTGAAACCTTCGCCGCGCGGCAGCGGCCTGATGTCGAGCACGACATCGCCGAACTGGCCGTGACCGCCGGACTGCTTCTTGTGGCGACCGCGCTGGACGATCGGCTTGCGGATGGTCTCCTGGTAACCGATCGCGGGCGGATGCGAGGTGATCTTGACGCCGAAGCGGTCGCTGAGCCGCTCGCTGGCGACACGCAGGTGCATCTCGCCCTGCCCCCACAGCACGGTGTCATGAGTCTGGGCATTCTGCACGATGACGAGGGACGGATCCTCCTCGTGCAGCCGCATCAAGGCCTGGCCGAGCTTGACGTCGTCCTTGCGGTCGGTGGCCGCAACCGACATGGCGAGCACAGGCGGCGTCGGCTCCGAGGCCTTGAGCGCAGCCGGCGCGGTCTTGCCGCTCGAGACGGTGTCGCCGGTCTTGACCGCATCGAGCTTGGCGAGCGCCACCGTGTCGCCGGCTTCGGCCGAGGCGCGCTTGCTGTCGTAAGCGCCGCTGACGGCGAGGATGCCGGAGACGCGGCTGGCACCCCCGGAGGAGGATTGCAGCGTGGCGCCGTCGTCGAGATGGCCGGAGAGCAGCCGCGTCAGCGACAGTTTGCCGCCGTGCTGCGAATGCAGCGTCTTGAAGACGAAGCCGAGCGCATCCTTGCTTTCCGGGGCGCCGAGACGTTTTGCGGTCTCGGCAATGCCAGGCGCCTCGTGGCGCAACGCCTTCATCAGACGCAGCACGCCGTTTTCGCGCGAAGCCGCGCCAAGTAGAACCGGGCAGATCAGCCCTTCGCGCAATTCGCGGGCGAGGTCGTCGAACACCGCATCGCGCGGCGGCTGAATGTCCTCGAGCAATTGCTCCATCAGCGCGTCGTCGTGATCGGCGAGCTTTTCCAGCATCGAGAAGCGGGCCTCCTTCTCGCGATCGAGATCGCCGCCGTCGAGCGCAATCACTTCGGAGGCCTTGTGCTCGCGATAGATGAACGCGCGCTCCAGCGCGAGATCGACAAAGCCCTCGATCAGCTCGCCCTTCCAGATCGGGATCTGGCGCAGCACCAGCGGCACGCGCGAGGCGGGCTGCAGCATCGCGAGCGTCTCGCGGATGCGCTTGTTGGCGCGGTCGATCTTGTTGAGGAACAGAAAACGCGGGATCTTCAGCTCCTCCAGCTCGCGCAGGATGATCTGAAGCTGCGGCAGCTTCTTCTCGTCGGCCTCGCACACCACGACGGCGGCGTCGACCGCGGGCAGCGCGGCGCGCATGTCGTGGGCGAACTCGACGGAACCGGGACAGTCCAGGAAGGTATAGCTGTCGCCCATGAAACTCGTGGTGGCAGCAGTGAGCCCGACGCTCATCTTGTGATGACGGGCCTCAGGCGTGGCGTCGCCGACCGACGTACCGGCGTCGACGCTGCCGGCGCGCGGGATTGCGCCCGTCCGCGCCAGGATCGCTTCGAGAAGTGTGGTTTTACCTGATTGGAAAGGGCCCACCAGCGCAATGCACCGTGGACCTCGGGGACTTCTGACGTCTTGTCCCATTTCGCCGCCTCCTTGGTGTGGAGCTCGGCCCTTGATTGGGTCGGCAAACGCAGATGCTCTGCCCGTCCCCGAGATTTGGCAAGCGTCAAACGTCGCTGCGGTGCGTCGTCAGTTCGTTGGTACCGCTGTCGCCTGATGTTCCACCTCTCCCGACGGGGAGAGGCGAACGCGACATCGCCGTCGAGGCGGCGTTAGCGACCCGGGCGAAGTTCCAGGCTTTCCAGTCCGGCGGCGACGTTGAGGCCGACCTGGCCCTGCACGCTGAGCGGCTGAAGCGCGATCGAATTGTTGGAGCCGCCGACCAGCACATTGCCGCCGAGGCCAACGCCCACCGAGGCGCTGCCCTGCGCGCCGGCGTAATTGCCGGCGAGATCGCCGGGACCGAGCCGGTTCACCGGTGCGAACACGCCCCAGGCAAGCCCGGTCTCCTGGGTGATGCCGAGGTCGAGGCCGACTTTGCGGATCGTCGCGACATAGCGGTCTTCGGGCAGGCCCTCGGCGCGCAGCACGCAGCCGAGATTGGTCACCGATCCCACGATGAAGCCAACACTGGCGCCGCCACGACATTCGAGCACGCCGACCTGCACCATCCTCTGCTGCTGAGCGTCGCTGCTTGTGACGGAGGCAACGAGGCTGGCGGCAGCGAGCCCGGCGAAGATGAACGAACGGCGCATGAAATATCTCCGGCTATGTGTGATGCGAGCAGAGAGAGCACCCCACCCGTGTTGCGCGATGGTCTATGCCACAACAGCCGCGATGGCGCCAGATCGCACACGATGATAGGCGTGCGAACAAAAAAGGCCCGCCAGAGGCGGGCCCTTCCTGAAGTCGGTCGCAACGGGCCTAGCGCAGATTGCCGCAGAAGCGCTGGATGCGCTTGCAGGCGTCTTCGAGGTCCGAGGTCTTGGTCGCGTAGGAGATGCGGAACGCCGGGCCGAGGCCGAAGGCCGAACCCTGCACGACGGCAACGCCCTCGGTCTCCAGCAGCTCAGTGACGAACTGCTCGTCATTTCCGATCACATTGCCCGACGGCGCCTTCTTGCCGATCGTGCCGGCACAGGAGGGATAGACGTAGAACGCGCCTTCGGGACGCGGGCACTCGATGCCATTGGCCTGGTTCAGCATGGAGACGACGAGGTCGCGGCGCTCCTTGAACACCTTGTTGTTGGCGGGAATGAAATCCTGCGGACCGTTCAGCGCTTCCACCGACGCCCATTGCGCGATCGAGCACGGGTTCGAGGTCGACTGCGACTGGATGGTCGACATCGCCTTGATGAGCTGGGCCGGGCCGCCGGCGTAACCGATGCGCCAGCCGGTCATGCAATAGGCTTTCGAGACGCCGTTCACGGTGAGCGTGCGGTCGTAAAGGCTGGGCTCGACCTGCGCGACCGTGGTGAACTGGAAGTCGTCATAGACGAGATGCTCGTACATGTCGTCGGTCATCACCCACACATGCGGATGCTTGACCAGCACGTCGGTGAGCGCCTTGAGCTCGGCGCGCGTATAGGCCGCGCCGGTCGGGTTCGACGGCGAGCACAGGATCACCCATTTGGTCTTCGGCGTGATCGCGCGCTCGAGCGCCTCGGCTCCGAGCTTGAAACCTGATGCCGCGGTGCAGACCACCGACACCGGCTCACCGCCGGCGAGCGCCACCATTTCAGGATAGCTGACCCAATAGGGAGCCGGGATGATCACCTCGTCGCCCGGATTGATGGTCGCCATCAGCGCGTTGTACAGCACCTGCTTGCCGCCGGTGCCGACGATGATCTGGTTCGGCTTGTAGGCGACGCCGTTCTCGCGCTGAAACTTCGCGATGATCGCGTCCTTCAGCTCGGGGATGCCGTCGACCGCGGTGTACTTGGTCTTGCCGGCCTCGATGGCGCGGATCGCCGCGAGCTTGATGTTGGCGGGCGTGTCGAAGTCGGGCTCGCCGGCGCCAAGGCCGATGACGTTGCGGCCCGCCGCTTTCAGCGCGCGTGCTTTATCCGTGACCGCGATGGTCGCGGACGGCTTCACACGGTCGAGCGCAGCGGCAAGGAAGGACATCGTCATCTCCTGACAAGCGTCGTGAACCCATGGGTCGCACGACTCTGATTGTGGGAATGGAGCCACCCTAAAACGTGTGCCGCTGCACCGCAAGAAACTTCGGCCCGATCTTCAGAAAGTTTACGGGTTTCACGCGGCCGAAGTCTCGATTTTCGCAATTTTCCGCAACTTTGCCGGGCAAAACCCTCATATCCGACAAGGCTTGTCCTCGGAGCAATCTTGCGTGTTGCACGTAGCTGCGAAACCAGCACTCCGTCATGCCCGGGCTTGTCCCGCCTGCGCGGCCGAAGCCGCTTCGGCGAGGCGAAGGCCTGGGCATCCACGTTCTTCGTGCCAAGTGGCAAGACGTGGATGGCCGGGACAAGCCCGGCCATGACGAGGCGGAGACACTGTCGTTCGACCCTGGCACACGATTTCGCGACGCGATGAGTCGCACATGTTGACGCAAGCGTGATCTGATTTGCCGCACGGCGCGAACATGATCTTCCCTCGCATTGCAATGCGGTAGGGATTTCGAGTTTTTCTATTGCCGAGCCCTTGCGGCGGATTCGCATCGGCATCATTGTTTAGCCGCGGTGCGGGGCAACGAGCGCCGCGCCTTCCATCCTTCGGAATCGAACTCCCAGAATGTACAAGCTCTATTCGATGCAACGCTCGGGCAACAGCTACAAGGTCCGCCTTGCGCTGGCGCTGCTGAACGTACCTTACGAAGCGATCGAGGTGGACATTCTGCGCGGCGAGAGCAAGACGCCGGACTTCCTGGCAAAGAACCCGTCGGGACAAGTGCCGCTGCTCGAGGTCGGCGACAACCGCTATCTCGCCGAGTCCAACGCCATCCTCTGGTATGTCGCCGTCGGCACGCCGCTGGCGCCGGAGAACCGGATCGATCGCGCCGAGGCACTGCAATGGATGTTCTTCGAGCAGCACGCGCTCGAGCCGAACATCGGCGCCGCCTATTTCTGGCTGTCGCTGGTCAAGGGCGGCCGCGACCTGCAGACCCACGCGCTGGAGGACTGGATGGAGCGCGGCTATGGCGCGCTCCAGGTGATGGAGAACCACCTCAAGACCAGCGACTACTTCGCTGCCCGCCAGCTCACGGTCGCCGACATCGCCCTGTACGGCTACACCCATCTCGCCGACCGCTGCGACTTCGACCTGCAGCCCTTCCCGGCGATCCGGGATTGGCTGAAGCGAGTCGAGGCCGCGCCCGGCTTCGTGGCCATGGATTGGCGCCCCGCCGACATCGACGACCCCGCCAGCATCGCCGCCGGGGCCTGAGATCAGGCGCGGCGTTAAGAAATAGCGGGCATGGCGTTAACCTTTGCCCAAATCCTGCCATGTTCGGCGCGATCGCCGCCCCAATATTGCCGGTTGAAATTGTGAGATTGTTCGGCGTTGCGGGTGATTCGCTCGCACGTTGAAGGATTTAGACCATGATGCGGGCGTCCGGCACGGTCGGCTTTCAGGGCCGAAACGATACCGTCTCGTCTTCCCGGCTGACCAACGCGGTCGCGGCCTCGCTCGCCGTCGCCGCGCTCTCGCTGTGCCTGATCGTCACCCTCACTGTGCTGTCGACCAAGGCGACCATGGCGATGGGTCTGCCGGTCTGATCCCCGTTTCATCGCGGAATGCCTTCGAGGTGCAGCGCGGCCCCGCGCCCGATGGCCTCCGTGACGGGAGAGTGATGAAATCGCCTGTGGTCATCGTTGCAATCACCCTGACGGCGGCCATCCTGGTCGCGGCGTCGCTGTTGATTTTCGTCGGCACCCGCAAGGGGCCGGGGACGTCGACATGGAATGCGCCCGCCCTGCAGCAGCGCATCGAGCACGCGCATTTGGCCTAAAATCATCCGAAAGCTTTGGCCGCGCGGGCAAGCCCTGATTAAGCGCGCCGCGCGAAATCGGATTGCGCTTGTGCAGCCATGGGACAGTCTGGTGGCCTTATCTCGTTCAGGGAGAAATGAGCAAGGCCAATGCGGTTCGGATGGCGTGCCATGTCCGGTCCCGTGCTGACGGCAGCGATCGCACTGCTGGCGATCCTGCTCGATCGCCATGCTTCCACTCTCTCGCTCGCGCCGCTGTTCGTCGCCATCGTGGCGCTGGCCGGGTCGCTTTCCGGCTTTGCATCCGCACTCGGCAGCGCCGTTATCACCTTCATCGGCGCGGTGCTGCTCGCGCTTGGCCATCGCGCCGCGCCAGACCTTGCCGCGAGCGATCTCGTGCAGCTTTCCCTGCTCGCGCTGACGAGCACCGGCACCGCGGCCATCACCGGATTGGTGCGCGAGCGGCTGCTCGATGCCTTCGCCGCCGAGCGGCGCAACCACGCCACTGCCGCGCGGCTGTCGGCCGCGCTCGACCAGGTCGATATCGGCATCGTGCTGCTCGACGCGGAGACCCGCGCCGAATTCATCAACCGCGCATTTCGCGACTATTTTGCGCTGCCGGACGAGATGGCCGACGACAAGCCGCCCTTCATCGCACTGATGTATCACGGCCGCGACACCGGCGCGTTCGAATTGCCCGCGGACGAACTCGGCGTCTTCATCGCGCAGCGCATGGAGATGGTGCGGACCGGCGATGCCACGCCGATCAATCTCGCCTTGCGCAATGGCGAGGTGCTGCGCTTCGTCTGCACTGCGCTGCCCGACGGCGGCCGCATGCTGAGCTACACGCCGGTGACCGACCTCGTGCGCCACACCGACGCGCCCGAACGCGCCGACTATTATCGCTCGCTGCGCGATCCCACGGGGGAGAAACTGATCCGCTATTTGCGCGTCGCGGAGTGATGACGCGCCACGGCGCGATTGATCCGCACCGCGATCATCCCGTATGAAGGATGCCTCATCGCCCCACGGATTTTCCAGATGTCGCTCACCGTTCGCTCCGTCACACGGCAGGACTACGACCAATGGCTGCCGCTGTGGGACGGCTACAACGCCTTCTACGGCCGCTCCGGTCCGACCGCGCTCGCGCCTGAAATTACCGAGATGACCTGGCAGCGCTTCTTCGATGCCTATGAGCCGGTGCATGCATTGGTCGCCGAGAGCGACGGCAAGCTGCTCGGGCTGACGCACTACCTGTTCCACCGCAGCACCACGGCGATCGAGCCCTCGTGCTATCTGCAGGACCTGTTCACGCTTCCAGCCGCGCGCGGCAAGGGCGTCGCCTCGGCGCTGATCTACGGCGTCTACGAGCGTGCAAAACTCGCGGGATCGCCCCGCGTCTACTGGCAGACGCACGAGACCAACATCACCGCGCAGAGCCTGTACGACAAGGTCGCAGAACGCTCCGGCTTCATCGTCTACCGCAAGATTTTCTGACTATCGGGCCTGTGGATCACTCCAGATGTCACCGGCGCGTAACACACCGGGACTATCCTGCAGTCGCGTCTGATCAGGCCCCCCGTCACCGATCAAGCGCCCCAAGCGGCCCCCGTGAGTCGCCGCGTCTACGGGGGCCGCATTTTTTTTTGCCTGTCGCTTCTTGTCGGCATGGCTGCAACGCGAGGCCAGGCGCTTGCCGCTGCAGCGCTGCGCGGTCACAATGGCCGCCGGCTCTCGTCTGACAGGATCTCCCATGGAAATTCGCAATCTCGGCGGCTCCGGCCTGCGCGTGTCCGCGGTTGGGCTCGGCTGCAACAATTTCGGCCAGCGCACCGATCTGGAAACCTCGCGCAAGGTGATCCATCGGGCGATCGACCTCGGCATCACGCTGTTCGACACCGCCGACATCTATGCCGGCATGGGCGGTTCGGAGACGGTGCTGGGCACGGTGCTCGGCGACCGCCGCAAGGACATCGTGCTCGCCACCAAATATTCCAAGCCGATGGCGACCGACGGCACCAAGCAGGGCGCCTCGCGCCGCTACATCATGAGCGCAGTCGAGGCCAGCCTGACGCGGCTCAAGACCGATTACATCGATCTCTACCAGCAGCACGATTACGATCCGCTGACGCCACTGGAGGAGACGCTGCGCGCGCTCGACGACCTCGTCCGCCAGGGCAAGGTCCGCTATATCGGCCATTCCAACTTTCCGGCGTGGCGGATCGCGGAGGCCGAGTTCACTGCGCGCGCGATGAATGTGAGCCGCTTCGTCTCGGCGCAGGACGAGTACAGCCTCGTCGTCCGCGACATCGAGAAGGATCTGCTGCCTGCAGCAACGGAATACAGGCTCGGCCTCCTGCCGTTCTTCCCGCTGGCAAGCGGCCTGCTGACCGGCAAGTACCAGCGCGGCGCAACTGCGCCGGCCGACACCCGCTTCGGCAAGGTGCCGGCGCTGCGCGAGCGCTATGTTACGCCGCGCAACGAGGACGTCGTCGAAAAGCTGCAGGCCTTTGCCAAGGCGCGCGGCCATTCCATGCTCGAGCTCGCGTTCTCCTGGCTTGCCGCCCGCCCGCAAGTGTCGAGCGTGATCGCCGGCGCCACCCGCGTCGAGCAGGTCGAGCAGAACGTCAAGGCGATCGCCTGGCAGCTCACGGCCGAGGATCTCGCCGAGATCGACAGCATTACGAAGGGGTGATCTAGCGGCGCGTTACTTGGCGGCGCTTACTTGGCGCCGCGTCCCACCGTCTGCATCACCTCAAAGCCCTCGAACTGGGGATGGCCGAGATAAAGCGGCTTGTTGTCGCCGGCCCGGTGATGCGCGGCGCGAAATGCCTCCGATTTGGTCCAGGCGTCGAACGCGGCGTGATTGGCCCATACGGTGTGCGAGGCGTACAGCGTGTGGTCCTCAAGCTCGGGCCCGCGCAGCAGATGAAATTCGACGAACCCCGGCACCTTGTCCAGATGCGTGTCGCGCGTGAGCCAGACCTGCTCGAAGGCGGCTTCGGAGCCCTTGGCGACACGGAAGCGGTTCATGGCGATGTACATGGGCGATTTCTCCTGATGTCACAAGATAGTTCGTCATTCCGGGACGCGCCGCAAGGCGCGGGCTATGGTGCGCAATTGCGCACCATAGCTCGCGCTTCGCGCGCCCCGGAATGACGGCTAAGCCACCAATCCCTTCATCGGCCTTGCGCTGGCGCTGTCGGGGAACACGGTCTGGGCCAGCACCTGATCGGACAGGCCGAACTGGCCCTGCAGCACGCCTTTGACAACGGAGCGCAAATCGGTGGTGGGCTTGAGGTCGCGGCCCTCATAGAGGTTGGCAGGCTTGAGGCCGGGCCAGTCGGAGATGACGCGGCCGCCTTTCACGGCGCCGCCGGCGAGCAGGGCGATGGTGCCGGTGCCGTGGTCGGTGCCGTCGGTGCCATTGATGCGCGCGGTGCGGCCGAACTCGGTGGCGACCACGACGACGGTGTCGCGCCAGCGATCGCCAAGGCCGCTTTCGAACTCGGCGAGCGCGCCGTCGAGACCGCCGAGCAGGAAGGCGAGGCGTCCGACCGGGCCGCCTTCGTTGGCGTGCGTATCCCAGCCGTCGAAGGCGAGCGCGGCGATGCGCGGACCGTCATCGGCGGCCATCAGCTTGGCCGCGCCGCGCGCGACCTGCCGCATCTGCGCGACCTGGTTGCCCGGCTTCGGCTTCATGTCGTCGCCACTCGCGGCCTTCTCCAGCTGCAGGCCCTGCGTCAGCGCCGAGGCGAGCGCGGGATCGCGATGACGGTAGAGATCGACGAGGCGCATCGCGGTGTCCTCGTCGGCCTGCGGCAGCGCGACCGGCGCCCAGCCGACGGTCGGCGCCGCACCGCGCAGCACCAGTGGCGTGGTGGGGCCGACCGCGAGCCCGCTCGATACGCGCTCGCCGCGCGGCAGCGCTTCGAGCGCGCGATTGAGCCAGCCGGACTGCACGCGGCCCGGCCCCGCATAGCCGCTCTCGAGCACGTCCTGGCCGTCAAAATGCGAACGGTCGCGATAGGGCGTCGAGACAGCGTGGATCACCGCCGCATGCCGATCGCGGTACATGCGCGCAAATTCCGGCATCGACGGATGCAGCGCGAAGAAGGAATCGAGTTTCGTCGCGGCATGCGCGCCATCCGCCGTGAGCGCGATCGAACCATGCAGGCCGGCATAATCAGGGTCGCCGATCGGCGCGACGGTCGCGAGCCCGTCGAGGGCGCCGCGCAGGATCACCACGACCAGGCGTGGGTCGCGACCGTCGGCGGCCCGCGCGAATTTCGGCAAGTAGGCCCAGGCCGCGAAGGAGGCACCGCCGAGCAGAAGGCCGCGGCGCGAGGTGAGGAGCCGGTTTTCGACGCAGTCGGTCATCTTCATCTCCTCTGCAGTTCCGGCGACATCAACAGCAGGGCCAGGGCCTGCTGGCGCGATTCGGCGCGCTCGATGGTCCGTCGCGTTTCGGCGGAGGCGGCATCAGCAGCGGCGAATTCAAGAAGATCGAGCGGATCGATGTTGGGCCCGAGCCGCGCGCCCATCTGCGAGGCGATGTCGAGCCGCAGCTTCATGCCCTCAGGCGCCGCCCAGGCCGCAGCCGTATCAGGGAAGCCATTGGGACCGGCCGGCGACCATAGCGGCTGGCCGAGCAAATTGAGGCTGTTGAGATACGGGCCGGGATCCTCCGGCACGCGCGCGAGCAGCCGGCCGCTCGCAACCAGGAAATCGTAAGGCGAGCGCATCTTGGTGAGCGGCGCCTTCCATGCCTCGTCGGAATCGACCAGCGCGGTCGCGAGCGCCTTGAGGTCACCGTCGGTCCTGACGAAGACATCGCGCAAGCGCGCCACCAGCGCCGGCGGAGGATCGTCGGCGACGAAGTGGCGCACGAATTTTGTGGCGATGAAATTCGCGGTCGACGGATGGCGCGCAATGTCGGCGAGCGCGGCTTCGCCCTGCGCCAAACCGGTGGCCTCATAGGTCTTGCCGAGCAGCAGCTGCGGCCCGGGCTGATGCGCATTGGCGTTGAACACGAACGACCCGGGCGCCCCGAGCTGCCCCTGCCGGCCGGCAAAGGTCCAGCCGGTGATGATGCGCGCGAGCGAGGTGACATCCTCCTGCGTATAGCCGCCGCCGACGCCCAGCGTATGCAGCTCCATGATCTCGCGCGCGAGATTTTCGTTCAGCCCGCGCTTGCGGTTCTGGCCTGCGCGCGAATCCGGCCCGAGCGATTGCTGATTGTCGAGGAAGAACAGCATCGCCGGATGCTGCTCCACCGCCTTCAGCATGTCGGCGAAGCGGCCGAGCACATGCGGGCGGATCGCCTCGCGCTCGAACGCGCCGGCCCACATCCGCGCCAGCTCGCCCTTGCTCGCGGAGATGCAGAAATGATTGGACCAGAACACGACGAGGCGCTCGGTGAAGCCGCAATCAACCAGCATCGCGCGCTGCAACCGCGCCAGCGCCTCAGCGCGAAACGTCTTCTGGATCACGTTGAGGGGCTGCTGCGGCTGCTTTGCAGCAGCAGGTGCCGCAGCGTTGGGCTGCATGGCCTCGGGCTTCGCTTCCGCCATCTGCCGACCTGATATCTCGCTCGCCACCGTGTTGAGCGAGAGATTGCGGCGCAATTGGTTGTCGGGCTTCTGGTCCGCGGGCAGCGTCGGCGCCGGCGCTTCGGTCGGCGCCACAGCCTTCGCGGCCTCGCGCGCCTGCTTGACCTCGTCCTGATAGGCGAACACGGCCTGCCCGAGCTGCGGCGTCGATTGCAGGCCCGGCGCCTCTAGCAGCGCGCCAAGGGGGCGCGCCAGCTCCGCCTTCACGAAGCCGCGTGGATCGGAGGCGGCATTGAGGAGATCGCCGGATGCGCCGCCGCGCGGCCCGAAGCCGAAGCGGTTCAGCGCGACGAGAGCGGCTCGGGAATCGCGGGCCATCGATTTGTCCTCCGCGCCTTGCCAACCACTTCCATGGCCTGCGCGCGGCGCCTAATATACCGCGGCGAGAGATGAACCCGACATGAAAATGACGGCAAAGCTTCGACGTAAATCATGACAAATCCGAAAGAAATCACGATTGCGCAACCGGCTCCGCGCCGCCTTGGCTGTTCCCGCTGCGGCACCGAGTTCGGCTGCGATCTGTCGGGCCAGTGCTGGTGTGCGGAGGAGACGGCCAAGCTGCCGATGCCGGTGAAGGGCGAGGATTGCTTGTGCCGGGAGTGTTTAAGGAAGGCGGCGGCCGAGGCAGTGCCGTAGGGTGGGTTAGCGTCAGCGTAACCCACCTCTTTTGTCTCCGCGTCAAGAGAAGTGGTGGGTTACGCCAAGCAGATGCGCTTCGCGCACTGCTTAGCTAACCCACCCTACGAAGATCACACCGCGTGCCCCGGCGACTTCCGCGCCATGCCGTCGAATGCATCGAGCAGCTTTTCGCGCCAGGCATAAACGGGATCGTCGGCCTCGAGCAGCTTGAACGGGCTCACCACGCGCGCCCATTGGAAACCGCCGAACACGATGTAATCGGCGTAGTTCGGCGCGACTCCGCCCAGATAGGGCTGAGACTTGAACGTCTGCCGCATGATCTCCAGCGATTTGCGGAACGCGACGACGCCGCTGTCGCGGCTCGCCATGATCTCTTCCAGCGTCTTGCCGCCGAAGCGTGCTTCACGCGACCTTCGGAAATAGGCCGCATCGGCCTCGGCCAGATTGTTCGGGATGTCGGCGATGATGAGCGGGAAGATGCCGCCGACGATGGCGATGTCGCCCCACGCATTGATCATGCGCGCCATGGCGCGGCCGCCCTCGCCGCCGAACAGCGAGGGACTGTCAGGGAAATTGTCTTCGAGATATCCAGCGATCGCCCAGGAATCGACCACGGGCCTGTCGTGATGCAGCAGCACCGGAACCTTCTCCGAGCCGTGCGGCGCGATCGCGCTCTTCTCGGTGAAGCGCCAGGGCAGAGATTGCGCCGTCAGCCCCTTATGCGCCAGCGCCATCCGCGTGCGCCAGCAATACGGGCTGAAGGGACGCGAGGCATCGGTGCCGACGAGTTCGTAGAGCTTGAGCGACATGCAGGGTCTCCACAGGCTCCGTCATTGCGAGGAGCTCTTGCGACGAAGCAATCCAGACTGCTTCCGCGGAGACATTCTGGATCGCTTCGCTTGCGCTCGCAATGACGATTGTGGAGGCAGAAGCGCGTATCACCGCCCGTTTGCGCGCAGCAGCCGCTCGCCGTCTTCCGTCACGGCAATGACGAGCCCCAGGCCTGGCACTGTCTCGCGCGCGACGAAGCCGCGGTCGGCGGCGTCCTCCCAGATGGTGAGGCGCGGGCACGAGGTCTTCCAGGTCGAGATCACCTCGGCATAGGCGCGCGGCTCGCGTGCGATCCATTCCACGAAGTCCAGCACCAGCGGGTCGGCCTCACAGCTCATTGCAAACCTCCCTTGTCGAAGGCGGCCAATACCGGCGTGCGAACCAAGAGCCAGCCGCCATAGGCGATGTAATAGCACGCGATGGTGGTGATCAGCTTGTTCGACCAGGCGATGAATTGCTGGTCGGTCATGGCTTCGAGAATGCGCCGCGCCAGCGTGGTGCCGAGCATCGAGGCGAGGATTGCGACGCCGGCCAGAACCGGATCGAGCGAGGCGGCCTGGTCGATGATGCCGCCGAAATAGATCAGCTTGGTGAAATGGCTGACGAGCTGGCACATCGCCTTCGTCGCCACCTTCTCGCGCCGGCCGAAATCGCCGCCGAGGAAGAAGGTGTCGAGCAGCGGACCGGAGACCCCGGTCATCAGCATCAGGCCCATGCAGATCGTGCCATAGACCGTGCCCTGCCAGAGACGATCCGGATCCGGCTTGATATTCGCGGGCAACAGCCGCGCCATGAACGGCGTGGCGCCGAGCATCAAAAGCGCCGTCGGCTTGTCCGGCACGTAGCGCGTGAGCGACCATGCCCCGAGCGCGATGGCAGCGCCGACCATGTAGTTCGCCACAGGCCGCCAGCGGATATGCGCCCGCCACAGGAACGCGCGCCAGCCATTCGAGGCCATCTGTGTGATCGCATGCAGCACCATGGCGGTCGGCAGCGGCATCAGGGCGAGCAGCACGCCGATCAGGATCAGCCCGCCCGCCATGCCGAACAGCCCCGACAGGAACGCGGTGGCGACCATCAGCAATCCAAGGGCAGCGATCATGATGGGCGTCACGAGGGGATGCTCCTGTGATGGCTCGGCGAAAGCGAGGCACGCGGACTGCGCATTCCCCCTCGCCACCATGCTCACCCCGCACGCGGGGAGAGCATGGTGAAGGTGCCTCGCTTGCCGCGCCTGCGCAAACTGAGTTATCTTGGCCTGGCATCAGCTTTCCTGAGGGTCCCTTGCGGCGGCTGCTCTTTCTCAACGGCATCAAGGCATTCGAGGCGGCGGCGCGGACCGGCAGCTTTGCCGCGGCCGGGATCGAGCTGAACGTCTCGGCGGCCGCCGTCAGCCGCATGGTGCATCTGCTGGAGGAGCGGCTCGGCGTCGCGCTGTTCGAACGCAAGGCCAACAGGCTGGTGCCGACGCAGGCGGGCCGCGCCTATCAAAGCGGGCTGACGCCGATTTTCGATGCGCTCGCCAGCCTCACCGCGCAGGTGACGGCACCTGCAAGCGTGCGGGTGCTCACCATCGGTGTCGGCCACACCTTTGCGATGCGCTGGCTGATCCCGCGGCTGTCGGAATTCCGCAGCGAAGAGCCCGACATCGAGGTGCGCTTCACCACCGGCGGCGCCGAGGTGCCGTTCGGCGAGGACTGGAGCTGCGGCATCAAGCTCGGCAGCGGCGACTGGCCGGGCCTCGTCGCCGAGCCGCTGTTCGCGGGCGATTTGACGCCGGTCTGCGTGCCCCGCCTCGCCAGCGGCCTGAAGCGGCCGTCCGACCTCAAAGGGCCGGGCCTGATCCGCGTCACGCATTCGCCGGAGGACTGGCCGATCTGGCTGAAGGCGGCGAACCTCACCCGCATCAATGCGCGCGGGCCGGAGTTCCAGTTCTACGGCCAGGCGCTGCAAGCTGCTGTCGACGGACTCGGCGTCGCCATGGGCATCCGGCCCTATATCGACGACGACCTCGCCGCCGGACGCCTGGTGGCGCCGTTCGACCTCTCGGTGCCCAAGGGCATGCGCTGGTACCTGATCTACCGCAGCTTCCAGACCGAGCAGCGCGATTTTACCGCGTTCCGCCGCTGGATCATGCGAGCGGCGGCGGAACCGGCGGCCCGGCCGCGGCGGTCGGGGCGCGCCGCGCGGAACTGACGACCAATCGTTCGGCTGAAAAAGCCGGCCTCTTGTGAACGGCTTCACATATCGAAATCCGCAAACGTGGTCCTCTAACCCTCCATCTGAGCATTTGGGGACTTCCAATGACGACCCTCTACGACGGCTTTGACATCGAATCCTTCGAAGCTGGCAAGGGACTGTGGCACGCCCGGATCCGGCGCGCCGATTTGAGCCCGCTTGCCATCGACGGCGTGCTGTTTCCGACCATGGAAGTCGGCTTCGCTTGGCCGGATCCCGACGCTGCGATCGCAGACGCCAAGCATCACATCGACCGCTTCCGCCGGCACGCCGGCGACAGCGACGAATAGGCCGGGGGCGCGGCAACAGGACTGAAGGACATCGCGGCACAGCAGGGGAACACCTGGACCATGTCAGTGATCGAAATCGACGACGGCGGGCGGCCGCGAATCTATTCGCGCCAGGTGCTGTCGATCTGCCCGGAATGCGACGGCGATCTCGCGATTCTCCGTGTGATCGGCGGCCGCGCCGGGTGCGAGTACTGGACCATGCGCTGCACCGATTGCGGCGGGATCCATCTCGATATCCTCGAGCCGCGCCTGACGGTCGTGGACGGCGACGGGCCGCTGCCGGCGGCGTAGTCTGGCGCTGCTGCCAACCTGCTGTCAGCAGCCTGCTCCGGGACATAGCTTCGCCCTTTTCTGAAGGGCGGACTCGTCCCATATTCGCTTCATGGCGAAGAAACCTGCTCCCCCGAAAACCCCTAAAATCAAGGCTCCGAATTCGAAGGCACATCGGCCTGATGTGCAGCCGATCGGGCCGGCGCTGGCCGAGCTGCTCAATCCTGCGATCAATCGCGGCGATGCGGGGCTTGGATCGGGCACCGGGCTGCAGCCGCCACCCGACAACTCGCGCGACCGCCGCGCTGGCGGCGAGGCTGCCGCGCATCGCGCGCGCGCCTCGACGCCGAAGGATTTTCCGGCCGACCGGCTGGCCGGACTGGAAGAAGCGCCGCAGGCCAATTACGGAACTGCCGCCACGATCCCGACGCTCGATCCGGAACTGGCGCGGCAGCTCGGTCTTCCCACCGAGGAGGACGACGCCGAAGCGCTGGCGCGTCCGCCGCGGTCAAAGATGGAGGCGCTCGGCGTCAAGGCGACGGCCGACGCGCTGGAATCGCTGATCCGCGAGGGGCGGCCGGAGTTCCGCAAGGACGACGGCTCCATGAGGGTGTGGACGCCGCATCGGCCGCCGCGCCCGGAGAAGTCCGAAGGCGGCGTGCGTTTCGAGATCAAGTCGGAATACCAGCCGCGCGGCGACCAGCCGACCGCGATCAAGGAGCTGGTCGAAGGCATCGAACGCAACGATCGTTCGCAGGTGCTGCTCGGCGTCACCGGCTCCGGCAAGACCTACACCATGGCCAAGGTGATCGAGGCGACGCAGCGCCCGGCGCTGATCCTGGCGCCGAACAAGACGCTGGCCGCCCAGCTCTATGGCGAGTTCAAGAACTTCTTCCCCGATAACGCGGTCGAGTACTTCGTCTCCTACTACGACTACTACCAGCCGGAAGCCTATGTCCCGCGCACGGACACCTACATAGAAAAAGACTCCTCGATCAACGAGCAGATCGACCGCATGCGCCACTCGGCGACGCGCGCCCTGCTCGAACGCGACGACGTCATCATCGTCGCCTCGGTGTCCTGCATCTACGGTATCGGCTCGGTCGAGACCTACACCGCGATGACGTTCGCGCTGAAGAAAGGCGAGCGCATCGACCAGCGCCAGCTGATCGCCGACCTCGTCGCGCTCCAGTACAAGCGCACGCAGGCCGACTTCACCCGCGGCACTTTCCGGGTGCGCGGCGACGTCATCGACATCTTCCCGGCGCACTATGAAGACCGCGCCTGGCGCGTGAACCTGTTCGGCGACACCATCGAGAGCATCGAGGAGTTCGATCCGCTCACCGGCCACAAGCAGGACGAACTCGAATTCATCAAGATGTACGCCAATTCGCACTATGTGACGCCGCGTCCGACGCTGGTGCAGGCGATCAAGTCGATCAAGTCGGAACTGAAGCAGCGGCTCGACCAGCTCAACAATCAGGGCCGCCTCCTGGAAGCACAGCGGCTGGAGCAGCGCACCACCTTCGACCTCGAGATGATGGAAGCGACCGGAAGCTGCGCCGGCATCGAGAACTATTCGCGCTATCTCACCGGGCGCCGCCCCGGAGAGCCGCCGCCGACCCTGTTCGAATACGTCCCCGACAACGCGCTGATCTTCGCCGACGAAAGCCATGTCACCATCCCGCAGATCGGCGCCATGTTCCGCGGCGACTTCCGCCGCAAGGCGACGCTGGCCGAATACGGTTTCCGCCTGCCCTCCTGCATGGACAACCGCCCGCTCCGCTTCGAGGAGTGGGACATGATGCGGCCGCAAACAATCGCGGTGTCGGCGACGCCGAGCAGCTGGGAGCTGAACGAAAGCGGTGGCGTATTCGTCGAGCAGGTGATCAGGCCGACCGGCCTGATCGATCCGCCGGTCGATATCCGCCCGGCCCGCACCCAGGTCGACGATCTCGTCGGCGAGGTGCGCGCGACCGCGCAGGCCGGCTATCGCTCGCTGATCACGGTGCTGACGAAGCGCATGGCGGAGGACCTCACCGAATATCTGCATGAGCAGGGCATCCGCGTCCGCTACATGCACAGCGATATCGACACCATCGAGCGCATCGAGATCATCAGGGATCTGCGCTTGGGTGCGTTCGACGCGCTGGTCGGCATCAACCTGTTGCGCGAAGGCCTCGACATTCCCGAATGCGCGCTGGTCGCCATTCTCGATGCCGACAAGGAAGGCTTTCTGCGCAGTGAAACGTCCTTGATTCAGACCATCGGCCGCGCCGCGCGCAACGTCGACGGCAAGGTGATCCTCTATGCCGACCAGATGACCGGCTCGATGGAGCGCGCCATCGCCGAGACCAACCGGCGTCGCGAAAAACAGGTCGAATACAACACCGCCAACGGCATCACGCCTGAAAGCGTGAAGAAGAACATCGGCGACATCCTCAACTCCGTCTATGAGCGCGACCACGTGCTGGTCGAGGTCGGAGGTCACGACATGACCGACGACGTCATCTCGATCGGCCACAATTTTGAAGCCGTGCTTGCCGACCTCGAGACGCGGATGCGCGAGGCCGCCGCCGACCTGAACTTCGAGGAAGCCGCGCGCCTGCGCGACGAGGTCAAGCGCCTGCGCGCCACCGAGCTCGCCGTGGTCGACGATCCCACCGCCAAGCAGCGCGCCGTCACCGGCAAGGCCGGCGCCTATGCCGGCACCAGGAAATACGGCGATGCCGCCAATTTGCCGGTCAGTGCGATGAAGAACAAGAGCGCCGCAACAGCGCTCAAGGCGGGCGGCGGCAAAGGCTCACGCGTGCACAAGCCGCATCTCGACGAGATGCACGGCCCGGAATCGCTGCCCTACCGCGCCAGCCCGAGCATGCCGGCCAAGCCGTTCGGCAGCACCAGCCGGATCATCCAGCCGACGGATTCAAGGCAATCCGGGCCGGAGTTCGGGCCTGCGCCGAAATCGACGGGTGGGATGCCGGGACGACGGGGTGGGTGGAAGAAAAGGTAGGGTGTCGGGTGTGAGGACGGTCAACGCCCTCACCCGACACTCGCCGTCACCACAGCCATCACCGACAGCAGCAGCATGATGGTCATGAGCTGGAGCGAGGCGGCCGGCTGGGTGCGCCAGGCGGTGATCTTGTCGGAGAGCGACAGATGGGCCGCGAAGAATTTCGGCTCGTAGACGGTCTTGAAGGCGGCGGGGAAGCTCGGGCCGAGCGTCACGGCCAGCATCGCGTGGGCGAGCGAGGCGAAGGCGACGAAGATGGCGACGCCGGGGTCGCCGACGAGGTCGTGGTTGCCGCACAGCTTGAGCAGCAGCGCTGCCGCCGCGAAGGTCGGAAAGCTCTGCAGCAGCGCGGTCAGCGCAAGGCCTTCGAGCGCGTTGCGCGGGCGGGACTTTCTCGCGGTGGCGATAGCGGCCATGGCACGTCTCCCTGATGACATGGGGATGACCTTAGCCACAGGGTGAAGGCCGGGATGTGAGGTGACTCACGCCCCATTCAACTATCGGAACTGCCGCATGATGGATTCCGGGCTCGCGGCTTCGCCGCGCCCCGGAATGACGAAGTAGACTACAGCCTGCCCTGCCCGTTCGCCTGGCTCTGTTGTTGCTGCTGCCTGTCCTGCTCGTTGGCGCGATGGCGGCCGTAGAGGCAGCCGGCGGCGGCGCCGAGCATGCCGTGATGACCGGCATAATGGCCGGCAACGCCGCCGACGATGGCGCCCTTGATGCAGCCCTTGGCGTTGGCGGCGGAATTTGCGCCGAACATAAGCAGCGCGGCGGTGACGGTGAGAAGCGGGGATTTCATCGATGTCTCCTGCGGTGTCAGCGTCCTCAACGACGGCGAGCCGGCCGGGTTCCCGTGCTCGCCACATGGTGAGAAACCTCGGGCCGTTGATCGTGGGGGCGGGAGTGGAGGCGGAGCAGGTGTCTCCCCGGAGTGGTCCTGGCGAAGGCCAGGACGACACTGGTTGTGCCGCGCGGGCACTCGCGCATCTCCAACGGCCCGTTGAACCTCCCCCGCTTCCCGGACCCGGTAGGATTACGGGGTCCTGTTGTAAATCTCACACTTTGCGCTCACTTGTGCCTTGCAAAAACGTGATTTGAGTTTTTCCAGAAATCCCGTATTTGTTCGCATACAAATGAATTCAGCAGCCCCTCGGCACCTTACTGTGCATGGGGTTGTTTTCCGTTTTTACGCTTCAATTTCAGGACGCCCCCAAATGACAGAGCACAGCCTCTGGCGTTTCTCGCGCGCGTTGCACCGTGCGATCAACGACCGGCATTTCGAGGATATCGAGGCCCTGATCGACGAAGACGTCGAATGGGCGATCTACGGCCCGATCGACATGTTTCCGTTCCTGGGCGCGCGCCAGGGCAAGGCGGCCGTGCTCCGGGTCATCCGCCAGCTCGCCGACAATTTCCGCGTCCGCCGCTTCGAGCGCGAGAGCATCATGCTGGGCGTCGATTCCGCCTCCTCGATGCTGCGCTACTCGCTGACGGCGCTGGATTCCGACAAGCCGATCAGCCTGCGCGTGGCGCAGTTCGTACAGTTCAGGGCTGATAGGCTGATCAGCCTGCGTGTGCTGGTCGACACCTTCGATCTGGTCGAACAGGCGCTCGGCCGCGCCATTCATCTGCCAAAGATAACCAGCGTCGGCTGAAGGGACACCAACGGGCTTCCTGAGAATTCGGGACCGGTCGATTGATGCTGCTATGACACGTACTGGCCTCCAGCCCCGCCGGACGCCGTCATGGAGATGCTCATCACCGGGCGCGCCATTTGCGCGCGGCCCGTTGGTTCGTCATTATCGGCGCCACAATTTCGCAACGATAGTTCCGCATTTTCCGCGCGAACTGGGCTCGCGGGCAAGGCAATGGAATTCACGACAGGTTTCGGCTGGACCAGGCTGCCGCTGGCTGCCGCGTTCATTTTGGGTTCAGTGCTGACGGCTGCAGCGCAGATGATTCCGCCCTTCTCCCCGCCCCCCGCCGCGACCACGGCTGACGACGACGAGGCCGAGGTCGCCGAGGCCCCCAGCGTCAACGCCCCCGACGTGCTCAAAGGCATCGACGTCGACAAGCTCGACTGGAGCCAGCTCGCCATCGACGCGGGTACGCTCAACGACCTCCTCGCCGCCAAGAAGCGCGCGCAAGCCGCCGCCAAGGACGGGATCGACTGGTCGTCCAGCGCCAATGCCAACGGCTCCTCGGGCGTTAAGGTCAAGCAGTCGGTGTCCCCGTTCTGGGACGCCCGCATCGGCGCCGACATGACGGTGACGAAAGAGCCGACCACGATGTCGGAGCTGCTGGCGCTGAAGGCCGAAAATGGCGGCAACCTGCCGCAATCCTCCGGCAGCGCCTGGGCCGCCGCGACCGCGCCGGGCGCAGGCGCGATCTGGGACAAGACTGCGGTCGAAGCCCGCGTCGATCCGGGCAGCGAACAGAGCAGGCTCGGGGCGTCGCTGACCAAATCAATGCCGCTGTCGGGCGACACCTCGCTGACGCTGCAGAACGGCTACAGCGTCAACCAGCAGGGCACCACGGCGCTGCCCGGCCTCGGCGGCCACGTCAGCCGCAATTACGAGACCGACCAGTCCGCCAAGGTCACGATCACCGACACCGGGACCAGCATCTCGGCGGGGCAGAGCCTATCGACCACCGACGACAAATGGCTGCGCAAGGTAGGCGCCGAGCAGAGGCTGTTCGACAACGTCACCGTCTCCGGCTCGGTCGGCGAAACCTCGCAAGGCGTGATCAACAAGAACGTGACGGCCGGCTTCAAGAAGAGCTGGTGAGCCTTGTTTAGACTTCCCTAACCGTACGCCACGGCAAAGCCCCCGAATGGTCCGCCCTTGCCGCATCTCGGCCCTGTTGCGGTCAAAATCCGGCGCACAGATGCATCGGCCTGACACACATCGTCGTGCGGGGGACACTCGCGCTGCGCTCAACGCGAACAGGGGAATAACGATGAACGCCATGCGTCCGGAAAAGACCGAGACCACCGAGACCGAGACGGTCGACAGCAATCTCGCCGCCGTGACCGAAGTCGAGGCCGGTATCCGCGATTTCGTCCGCAACGACATCGCCTATCTGCGCCGGCCGGCCACCGCCGCGACCACGGACTCGCCGCCGCTCGATCCGAGCGCGGAAGCCACCGTGACCAACGTCAACTCGCTGATCCAGCGCGTCGCCGGCACCTCGCTCGCCGAGATCGAGAATCTGATCTCCGAGCTGGAGAGCCTGCGCGACCTGCTTCATGCCGAAGGCCAGCGCGTCCAGCGCGAGATCTCGGGCTACGCCCAGCTCAGCCAGGCCGCGATGAAGTCGACCCGCATGATCGCCGACAACGTCGCCCAGTGGAAGCGCGCCGCCGACGGCCTGCGCAATAGCTGATCGGACGGACGAAGCATCACCAGCCGCCGCGTTCCGAAAAGGGGCGCGGCGGTTTTGATTTTGGCACGTGAGGGGCTCACGCTGTCTCTCCAAGACAGGTGTCATCACCCGCGAAGGCGGGTGATCCCGTATTCCAGAGACGCTTGTGGTTGAGCCGAGGCGCCGCGGCGTACTGGATGCCCCGCATTCGCGGGGCATGCAGCGCTGGGTGTGGCCGCGAAGGCGGCGAATGCGCCGGTTTGAACCCACCGCCTACTCCCGGCGACCAATGCCAAGCGTCCGTGCCGCTGACGGCCGGGCCTCGGGGACATCTCAGATGGAAAGCATTCGGCCCGATACCACGGACCCGATACCGCTGCGGCCCGCGCCGAGCCAGTTCGGGACCATCATGCTGCGCTTTGTCGGGCTGCTGGCGGTTGCGATCGCAATTTTGGCGTTCGTCTATAGCCGCTGAGGCCGGAAGCCGCTTGCCCGGAACGTAAACAGTCTCTTAACGGCTCGCGTCGACCGTCGAGGCTTCCAGGGTGTAGGCGCCGTCGGCGTAGCCCTTCACCACCATGCCGGCCACCAGCATCACGGCCAGCGTCGCGGTAGCGAAGATAAATCCGACCAATTTCAGTGCGCCGCGGTCTGCCATCGTTCTCGTTCCCTGTCCTCTGCCCAGTTCGTTCAAATAGACAGCGACAGGTTCATAATTGGTTAGCAACTCGATGGTTCCGGTTGCTGCTTCGCGAGGGACCGGGCCATCTCGGGAGGCTTATGGCAGTCACCCTGAATCGCGTCCATAGCGCGCGGGCAACACTCGCGCGCTGTTTTGGCTGATCATCCTGGAACTGGTCTAAGCGCTCTTCCGCATCGGCACGAAGGCGCTGGCGGTGATGGAATAGACCTCCTCGCCGCGCTGGTTGGTGCCGGTGGTGCGGGCGGTCAGGATGCCCCAGCCGGGACGCGAGGCGGAGCTGCGCTTGTCGATGACGACGCTGGCGAAAGAGATGATATCGCCGGCGAGCACCGGCCTGATCCAGCGCAGGTCGCGAAAGCCCGGCGACGGTCCCCAGACGGCAACCTCCTCGCCGCGTGAAGCTGCCTCACGCGCCAGACGTTGGCCGTCGGCGACCACCAAGCTCATGCAGGCCGAGCCGACATGCCAGCCGGACGCAGCAAGCCCGCCGAACAGCGAATTCTTGCCTTCCTCCTCGTCAAGGTGAAAGCGCTGCGGATCGAACCTGGCGGCGAAAGCCTTGATGGATTCGGCGGTGAAGCTGTAGGCGCCGAGTTCGCGGCGCTGTCCGATCTCGATCTGCTCGAAGAACCGCATCAGGCCGCTCCCGCGCGTCGCTCGATCAGGATCGGCGAGGTCATCTCGCACAGCGCTTCGCCTTTGGCGTTACGCGCGGTGCATTTGAACTTGACGATGCCGAGGTTCGGCCGGCTCTTCGAGGTGCGCGCTTCAACGACATCGACGTCGAGCGTGAGATCATCACCCGGCCTGAGCGGCGAGAGCCAACGCACCTCGTCGACCCCCGGAGACCCGAGCGAGGCGGCACGGGTGATGAAACCGTCGGCCATCATCCGCATCATCAAGGAGCACAGATGCCAGCCCGAGCCCGACAGGCCGCGCAGCATGCTTTTGCTGGCGGCCTCTTCATCCAGATGCATCGGCTGCGGATCGAACTCGGCGGCAAACGCCAATATCTCGTCGCGGGTGACATGGCGCGGGCCGAACGTTCCATAGCGGCCTGGCGGGAAATCTTCGAAGGTCAGGGTCATCTTGGAAAAGCTTTGCGGGAAGGACAGATTGTGGCCGCACTTTGCAGCAATCTCAACCCGCCGGCCCGCATGGCTCGTGCTACATTCGGCGAGTCGGCCTGCCTCATTGTCCTGACGGCACGGCCGGGGGCGCGATTTGCCCGGGGGAGAGAGATGTTTTCATTCAGCGATCTGTTTCAGTGGGACCGCTTCATCACGCCGACGATCATCAAGACCTTCTACTGGCTGGTGATCGGCGTGATCTGCCTGTTCGGACTCTCCGGAATCTTCGCCGGCCTCACCGCGATGGCGATCAGCCCGTTCGCCGGTTTCCTGGTCGTGCTGGAATCGATCGCGGGCGTGGTCGTCGGCGTGGTGTTCTCGCGCATCGCCGCGGAGCTGATCCTGATCGTGTTCCGCATCAACGAGCATCTCGGCGCCATCAGGGATCAGGGCGGCGGGATGCGGTGATACGAATGCAGGTGCCGTAGGGTGGGCAAAGGAGCAAAGCGCCGTGCCCACGGCCATTCCGCGATTGAGAGAAATGGTGGGCACGCTGCGCTTTGCCCACCCTACTGCACCCATGAGGTAGACCTCGTTCTTCACCGCGTATTTACGCGCGGATGACAGGCTCGGCCCAGCGTGAGAGGCGCGGGACGCCACAGGGGTCAGGAGCGGATTGGTGGGCAAGATCGAGAACCCGGTGCTGCGGGTCGGTGCGCTCCTCTTCTTCGCCTGTTGTCGGGCCTGGCTGACATTGCGGTACGGGCGCCGGCTCCAGCTCGGGCCCGGGATCGTGTTCAAGGGGCGGCTGGTGCTCGGTCGGGGCGTCCGGGTGTCGATCGGAGCGAATTGCCGGATCGGCAAGCGCGTGCTCATCACCGGACATGGCCAGGTGACGGTCGGCAAGGACACCTTGCTCAATGGCTGCTGGATCGGCTGCGCGCAGAAGGTCGATATCGGGTCGTCCTGCCTGATCAGCGACTGCGACATCGTCGACACGGACTTTCACAACCTTCCCCCGCGGCTTCGGCACGCGCCTGCGGTTGCTCGGGCCGTCGCGCCGGTGCACATCGGGGACAATGTCTGGGTGGGCGCGCGCTCGATCGTGCTCAAGGGCGTGACGATCGGCGACCACTCGGTCGTGGGCGCCGGATCGGTGGTGCGTGAGGACGTCCCACCCCGCGTGGTCGTCGCCGGAAACCCGGCGGCGGTCGTCAGACAGTTCCGCGACGACGAATAGAGAACGCTGTGTAGGACACGGTGCCGTAGGGTGGGCAAAGCCGCGCAGCGCCGTGCCCACCATCATTTCGCGATTTGAGAAAGACGCGTGGGCACGCTTCGCTTTGCCCACCCTACGGTACCGCCGTTGAGGCCTTAGGTATTAAACCTGAAATGCATCACGTCGCCGTCGGCGACGACGTATTCCTTGCCTTCGAGGCGAAGCTTGCCGGCATCGCGGGCGCCGGCTTCGCCGCCGAGCGCGACGTAGTCGTCATAGGCAATCGTCTCGGCGCGGATGAAGCCCTTTTCGAAATCGGTGTGGATCACGCCGGCCGCGCCCGGCGCCTTGGTGCCGCGATGGATGGTCCAGGCGCGCGCTTCTTTCGGGCCCACCGTGAAATAGGTGATGAGCTCGAGCAGCTTGTAGCCGGCGCGGATCAGACGATCCAGACCCGCTTCTTCGAGACTCAGCGTCTCCAGGAAGTCGGCACGCTCCTCGCGCGAGATCGTCGCGATCTCGGATTCGATCTTGGCGGAGATGACGACGGCAACCGCGCCCTCCTTGGCCGCCTGCTCCTCGACCGCCTTGGAGAAGGCGTTGCCGGTGGCCGCCGAGCCTTCCTCGACGTTGCAGACGTAGAGGACCGGCTTTGACGACAAGAGGCCGAGCATCGAGAACGCCCGCTCCTCTTCGGCCTTGCGCTCGACGAGGCGCGCGGGCTTACCGTCGCGCAGCAGCACCAGCGTGCGGTTGACGAGGTCGAGCTGCTCCTTGGCGTCCTTGTCGTTGCCCTTGGCTCTCTTGGTCAGATTGTCGACGCGCTTCTCGAGGCTGTCGAGGTCGGCGAGCATCAGCTCGGTCTCGATGGTCTCGATGTCGGCGAGCGGTGCGATCTTGCCCTCGACATGGGTGATGTCGGAATCCTCGAAGCAGCGCACGACATGCACGATGGCGTCGACCTCGCGAATATTGGCGAGGAACTGGTTGCCGAGGCCTTCACCCTTGGACGCGCCGCGCACCAGGCCGGCGATGTCGACGAAGGTCAGCCGGGTCGGAATGATCTGGCCCGACTTGGCGATCGCCGCCAGCTTGTCGAGCCGCGGATCCGGCACGGCGACCTCGCCGACATTAGGCTCGATGGTGCAGAACGGATAGTTCGCAGCTTGCGCCGCGGCCGTCTCGGTCAGCGCGTTGAACAAGGTCGACTTGCCGACATTGGGCAGTCCGACGATTCCGCATTTGAATCCCACGAGCCTATTCCTTGCCGTTCTCGTCCTTGGTCAAAAATCCCTTCGCCTGCATCGCCAGATGCACCCGGTTGGCAAAGGTCGCGTCAGTGCCCTTGGCGATCAGTGCGGCGTGCTCGGCCACCGCCTCGCAGAGCGTCGTCACCCACTCATTGTCGGCCTTGGCGAAGTCCGACAGCACGTGGCCGTGCACCAGCTCCTTGACACCGGGATGACCGATGCCGAGCCTGACACGGCGGTACTCGTTGCCGATATGCGCCGAGATCGAGCGCAGACCGTTGTGGCCGGCGATGCCGCCGCCGATCTTCACCCGCACCTTGCCCGGCGGCAGCTCGAGCTCGTCGTGAAACACCGTGGTATCAGCAGGCGCGATCTTGAAGAAGCTCGCCGCTTCCTGAACGCTGCGGCCGGACTCGTTCATATAGGTCGTGGGCTTGAGCAGGATGACGCGCTCGGGTCCGAGCGTGCCTTCCGACGTCTCGCCCTGAAAACGACGGCGCCATGGTGAAAAACCATGACGCCGCGCAATCTCGTCGACGGCCATGAAGCCGATATTGTGCCGGTTACGTGCGTATTTCGCGCCGGGATTGCCGAGCCCAACAAAGAGTCGCATGACGCGGCGCGCCCCTCAGCCGGCACGCGATCGAAGACCGCGCACCAGCTCGTCTGAAGGATTACTTCTTCTTGTCGCCGCCGGCCGGAGCCTTGGCAGCAGCAGCCGGAGCAGCAGCACCCGCAGCCGGAGCCGCGCCAGCCGCCGGAGCAGCAGCGCCCGCAGCCGGAGCCGCGCCGCCAGCAGCCGCCGCAGCCGCGGCCTTCTGCTCTTCGGCGTAGCCGGACGGCGGCACGATGGTGACGAGGGTCGCGTCCTCGCGGGTCAGCGCCTTCACGCCGGCCGGAAGCTTGATGTCCGACAAATGCAGCGAGTAGCCGATTTCGAGCGCGCCGACGTCGGCCTCGAGGAACTGCGGGATGTTCTCGACCGAGCACTCGAGATCGATGGCGTGGGCGACAATGTTGACGGTGCCGCCGCGCTTCACGCCCGGGGAGGTTTCCGCCTTCACGATGTGCAGGGGCACGCTGATGCGGATGGTGGCGCCTTCGCCGAGCCGCATGAAGTCGACATGGATCGGGAAGTCCTTGACCGGATCGAGGTGGTAGTCGCGCGGAATCACGCGGTGCTTCTTGCCCTCGAGCTCGATGTCGACCAGCGTGGTCAGGAACCGGCCGGCGAGGATGCGCTGGCGCAGTTCACGATCTGCAATCGAGATCGTCAGCGGGGGCTGGTTGTTGCCATAGATCACTCCGGGCACGCGCCCGGCGCGACGCTCAGCCCGGGCGGCCCCCTTGCCGCTCTTCGGACGTGCGGTCGCCTTCAATTCCTTGACGGTCGTCGCCATAGTCTAAGTCCTTGTTTTTGCAAAAGTTAATGGGCCGCAGCGCGGCCCATGGCATGGTCCACAGCAAGCCTCCAGGGGTGCGGGGGCCGTGAACGTGGCGGGCTTTTACCCGGAAGATCCGGAAATGACAAGGAGAATGGGCGGGCTTGGGGCACGGAGCAGCCCGGATGGAGCGGAGCGAAATCCGGGGACTGTGCAACAGGCCAGACCTGCCCGGATTGCGCTCCGCTCCATCCGGGCTACGGAACCGCATTACCCGCCGAGCTTGGCCTCCAGCGCCGCGATGCGCGCCTTCAGGGCTTCGTTCTCCTCGCGGGCCAGGCGGGCCATGTCCTTGACCGCCTCGAACTCCTCGCGCTTGACCAGGTCCATGTCGCGCAGGAATTTTTCGGCCTGGTTGCGCATCACGGTGTCGAACTCGCGCTTGACGCCCTGGGCCGCACCGGCGGCATCGTTCATCATGCGGCCGATCTCGTCGAAAAACCGGTTGGTGGTCTGGGTCATGTCGGTCTCCTGATCGGTTGGCGGCCCCGATAAACTTTGCGCGAACGCACCAAAAGACAATGGCAATCTGCGGTGACAGGTTCAAGGGCCGCGCCGCGGTATCCTTGTCATGCCCCGGTTTCCTTGCAATCGTATTCAACGTCGCTGCATAACCGGGAATCACAAGGCGGAAAGACATGATCGAGCAGCAGATCGCTATTCCCACCAAGGACGGCCACACCGCGACCTTCATCGTCCATCCCGAGCGTGGTGGACCGTTCCCGGTCATCCTGTTCTACATGGACGCGCCGGCGATCCGCGAAGAGCTGCGCGACATGGCGCGGCGCCTTGCGACCTCGGGTTATTACGTGATGCTGCCGAACCTCTATTACCGCTCCGGCGTGATGGAGCTCGGCGCGCTGCCGGCCGATCCGAACGCACCGGAGCGCAAGCGCATGTTTGCGCTGATGAGCTCGTTGACCATTCCCCTGATCATGGACGACACGCGTGCGCTGCTCACTTACGCCGAAGGCCAGACGGCCGCGAACACCAAAATCGTCGGCACCGTCGGCTACTGCATGAGCGGCCGCTACGCCGTGAACGCCGCCACGCATTTCCCTGAAAGCGTCAAGGCCGCCGCCTCGGTCTACGGCACGCAGCTTGCGACCGACCAGGACGACAGCCCGCATCTCGCGGCCGGCAAGACCAAGGCCGAGCTCTATTTCGCCTGCGCCGAGACCGACATCTACGCGCCGACCGAGATCATCGAGAAGGTCAAGCAGGGCATGAAGGGCGCGAAGGCCGAGGTCGAGATCTATCCCGGCACCCATCACGGCTTCGCCTTCCCCAAGCGTCCGGTCTATGACCGCGACGCCGCCGAGCGGCATTGGGAGCGGCTGCTGGCGCTCTATCGCCGTAATCTCCATCAATAGCAGGCGCGATGCCCCTTCTGCTCATCGACTTTCCATCGTTCAATCCGGTCGCGCTTCAGATCGGACCGTTCGCGATCCGCTGGTACGCGCTCGGCTATATCTGCGGGATCACGTTCGGCTGGCTCTATGCGCGGTCACTGTTGAAAAAGCAGCGCTTGTGGGGCGGGCCAGTTCCAATCTCGCTGGTGCAGATCGATGACTTCATCCTGTGGGTGACGCTCGGCATTATTGTCGGCGGCCGCACCGGTTACGTGCTGTTCTACAATTTGCCCTTTTTCATCGAGCATCCGGCTGCCATCTTCAAATTGTGGGAGGGCGGCATGTCCTTCCACGGCGGTTTCCTGGGCTGCGTCGTCGCGGTGATGTGGTTCGCCCGCAAGAATGGCATCTCGATCCTGTCGCTGGGCGACATCACCTGCGGGGTTGCGCCGATCGGAATCTTTCTGGTGCGGCTGACGAATTTCATCAACGGCGAATTGTGGGGCCGCGCCACCGATGCGAGCGTGCCCTGGGCGATGATCTTCCCCAACGATCCCTCGCACCTGCCACGCCATCCGAGCCAGCTTTATGAAGCCGGCATGGAGGGCATCCTGCTGTTCACCGTGCTCGCGATCATGATCCGCCTCGGCGCGCTGAAGCGCCCGGGCATGATCCTCGGCAGCTTCATCCTGATCTACGGCCTGACCCGGATCATCGGCGAGCACTTCCGCGAGCCGGACGTCCAGCTCGGCTACCTCTGGGGCGGGTTAACCATGGGCATGCTGTTGTCGATCCCGATGCTACTCGTCGGCGGCATACTTATTGTAATGGCAGTACGGCGCGGCGCGCCGAAGCCCGCCACCTCCATTCGTTAATTCATTTCGAGACATCAGCTCGTGACCGAACAGGCACTGCTCAACGAGATCAAGGCACTGATCAAATCCTCAGGCCCCATGCCGGTCTGGCGATACATGGAGACGTGCCTGATGCATCCGCGCTACGGCTATTACGTCTCGCGCGATCCGCTCGGGCGTGAGGGCGACTTCACCACCTCGCCCGAAGTCAGCCAGATGTTCGGCGAACTCCTGGGGTTATGGACCGCCTCGGTCTGGAAGCAGATGGGCTCGCCGCCATCCCTGCGGCTGATCGAACTCGGTCCCGGCCGCGGCACCATGATGGCGGACGCGCTGCGCGCGCTCCGCGTGCTGCCGCCGCTCTATCAGGGGCTCAGCATTCATCTGGTCGAGGTCAATCCGGTGCTGCGCGAACGACAACAGGCGACGTTGTCGGGGGTGCGCAACAGCATCACCTGGCACGACAGCATCGACGACGTGCCTGATGGTCCCAGCGTCATTCTCGCCAACGAATATTTCGACGTGCTGCCGATCCACCAGATGATGAAGCGCGAGGACGGCTGGCATGAGCGCGTGATCGAGATCGACCCCAACGGCAAGCTCCAGTTCGGCGCCGCATCCGAGCCGACGCCGCGCTTCGACGTGCTGCTGCCCCCTTTGGTGCGGGCGGCGCCGGTCGGCGCGGTGTTCGAATGGCGGCCCGATACGGAGATCATGAAGCTTGCCTCTCGCGTGCGCGACCAGGACGGCGCCGCGCTGATCATCGATTACGGCCATTTGCGCAGCGATGCCGGCGACACCTTCCAGGCCATCGCGCGCCACACCTTCACCGATCCCTTGAAGGCGCCTGGCCAGGCCGACGTCACCGCCCATGTCGACTTCCAGGCGCTGGCGCGGGCAGCCGAGAACGTCGGCGCGCGTGTGCACGGGCCGGTGACGCAGAGCGACTTCCTCA